>NZ_KQ033901.1:5454083-5558097 GCF_000969705.1 Nitriliruptor alkaliphilus DSM 45188 | reverse complement strand
GCGGGCAGCTTCAAACCGAGTCCGGAGCCGTAGGCGCAGACGGCCAGGCGACGACCCGCGTACAAGGCTGGGTGTCCGAACATGTGGCCCGGCCGCGCTCCGAGATGCGCGCCGATCTGGGTCATACGTTCGGCGACCTCGGGCTGCCATCGATCTTCGGTCATCGTGGTGCTGTCATCTCGGTTCTCCGACGCCCGGTCCGTCGGCTGCTTGGACGCCGGCCCAGGCGGCGATGGCTTCAGCGACGGCATCGGGGGCGTCGGACTGGAGGAAGTGACCGGCGCCAGCGATCGGGACCGTGGTGCTGTGGGGCAACAGCCGCTGCCAGCGTTCGAGCTCCTTGCGACCGAACGCGATGTCGCGATCTGCCCAGACGATGAGGGCCGCGAGGTCGGAGAAGTGGCTGATGCTGGCCTCGCAGTGCGCGAGGAACTCGCGTTCCTTGGTGAGAGCACGAGGCAAGACAGCCGTGGGCACTCGCGCCGCCGGCGTGGGGAACGCCGCGCGGTACTGCTCCATCTCGGCCGCTGAGAGCTCGCGGAGACGGTGGCCCATCGGAAGCGTCGCGTTGACGAACAGGTTGAACCGTCTGATGGCGAACCGTCCGAGCGGGCCGCCCAGCAGCCGAGACATGACCTCGACCTTGGGGATGCCGTTCAGGGGCCAGGCCCACGTGTTGGCGATGACGAGCCCGGACACACGCGACGGGTCGCGGGAGGCGGCGGCGATGCCGATGGGCCCACCCCAGTCCTGCATCACGAGGGTGTAGTCGCGCAGGTCGAGGTGCTCGATGAGTTGGGCGACGACCTCAGCATGTTCCTGCGGTGAGAAGCCGTACCCGTCGCCCGCGACCGACCTGCCGAACCCCGGGTAGTCAGGAGCGATGCAACGGAACGAGGGCGAGAGCCGGTCGATCACCTGCTGCCACACGACGGACGAGGTCGGGTTGCCGTGCAGCATCAGGAGCGTGGGTCCTCGGCCCGCGTCGACGTAGTGGACCTCGTTGGACCCCAGCCTGACCATCCGACCCCCTTCTCCCGGTACACTTTAGATTATCAAGCGACGAGCTCTCGTGGGCGATCGGGTTCGGGATGGCGAAGGACTACGGCCAGTTCTGCGGTCTCGCACGGGCGCTCGACGTGGTGGGCGACCGGTGGACCCTGCTGATCGTGCGCGAACTCCTCATGGGGCCAGCGCGGTTCAGGGACCTGCAGCACGGGCTTCCCGGCATCGCGACGAACCTGCTCACCGAACGGCTCGCCCGCCTGGCGGAACTCGGGATCATCACGCGCAGTACCGAGGCCACCCGCCCGATCTACGAGCTGACCGAGTTCGGCGAGGGGCTCCGCGAGCCCGTCGAGGCCTTCGTGCGCTGGAGCGCACCCCTGATGATCAGTGGCCCCGGCGACGACCATGCCGACCCACGGTGGCTCACCATCGCGGTCCCTGCCCTCCTGGAGCAGGCCCAGCCCGACCAGCCAGGTGCCAGGACCGTCCAGGTCGACGATGTCACCCTTCGGATCACCTCGACAGGGGACGGGGTTGCAGTGAACCTGCTGCCCGACGGTGACCACCACGGTGACATCGACCACCGGGCCACCATGCCCCAAGTCCTGGGGGCGGCCTTCATGAGCCGGTCGTTCGACGACTTCCTCCGGGCGCTGTGAGATCTCCAGTCCATCGTCAGCCGTGCTCTGCGCGCGGAGCCACCGAGGACAACGAGCGCACCTAACGTGCCGTGCGCCGACCAACAGCACGAGTGGAGCACCGATGGCATCGCTCGACGCACGGACGCTCGCCGCCCGTTTCGAGCGCACGGTCGTGGGATTCTGGTCACTTGGCGGGCGAACCGTTCAGCGCCGCCACTTCCAGGAGGTGAGCCACCCGACGGCTCCGGATCATCCACTGGGCAACTTCGTGCATCGTGTCCGGGGCGACCCTCGTGCGGCCCTCCACGAGCTAATCGGGGCCGACCGCACGCCGTGCACCGCGGCTCGCCGCCGCATCCTGATCGAGACGGCAACGCCTCCAGCCCTGGAGGCCACGCTCGTTGTCGACGACTGGCAGCTGGAGTGCCAGCTCCAGCTCGTGCTGTCGTCCACGACCCCGATCGACGCGCCCACCTCGCCCGTTCGACCTGCGACCCGAGACGCGGACTGGCAGGCGATCACCGACCTGTTCCGTGCCGATCACCTCGAGGAGGACGCCCGCCGCGGTGACCCCCCGCGACCAGCATCCTCGACCCAGGCTGCCGTGGCGCTGCGACGCAGCCTGGGGCCCGACGTGGAGTACCTGCTCGCCCACCGAGGCGAGCGCGTCACCGGCTGCCTCGCGATCTGGGTCAGCGAGGAAGGCGTGGGCCTCGTCGAGGACCTGTTCGTCCGGCCCGAAGCGCGTGGAACCGGGGTCGCCACGGAACTGCTCCGACATGCCGTCCACCGCAGTCGACGTCGGGGCGCCGGTGCGATCGTCATCGGCGCCGAGACCGACGACACCCCGAAGCACCTCTACGCCAAGTTCGGCTTCGAACCCGCCGCCGTGCTCCGTAGCTACACCGCCCCACCATCCCTGCCACCACGGCACGACGGCGGGCCCGCCGCGCGTGACACACCGACGACGTGAACGAAGCTCCGCTGCCTCGTGGAGCGGTGCGGCAGCAGGACCCGATCGAGACCGTGATTGCGGGCTGGCTGCTGTGTGGCCGTACAGCACATAGCTGCCAGAGGTCGTTGGAGGGTTGCGGCCCTTGCTCGGCCTG
This sequence comes from Nitriliruptor alkaliphilus DSM 45188, assembly GCF_000969705.1. Classification (GTDB taxonomy): domain Bacteria; phylum Actinomycetota; class Nitriliruptoria; order Nitriliruptorales; family Nitriliruptoraceae; genus Nitriliruptor; species Nitriliruptor alkaliphilus. The sequence goes on along the minus strand of NZ_KQ033901.1, from coordinate 5,555,339 downwards.
GGCCCGGGGCGACTGACCTACTCGGTCATCCCCGGAATGCTTCGGCTGAACTCGTGCTCGCAGGGGTGGAAGATTGGAGCAAGGTCGACAGGTGGTGTTCCCCCCGTGGCGCACCCCGACGACGCGGTGATGGGTACTGCGGAGTTGATCGCCCTGGATCGGGAGGATCGCGGCCTTCGTTTCATCCTGCTGCATGCCACCGACGGTGAAGCTGTGGGATTGCGCCGGATGCCGGTGTCGATCGTGAACAGCTCGGAGTGGTGCCGCGCCGAGAAGATGAGGCGGGCTGGCGGGTCATCGGCCGTGGCCTCGATCGTCCAGCCTCGCGCAGCCGGTCGAGGGTCGTGGCGACCACTTGGTCGTCAAGTCGTACCTGCGCGACGCCCAGCAGCCAACGCAGCTCGAACAGCGGGCCACCCTTGTGGCCGCAAGCCGTGAATCGGCTGCAGAATGGACGAGTACCTCCGGTGGAACGAGGTCTAGCGCCCACCGCCCTCAAGCGGCCGGTAGGCTTACGACGACGCCTTCGAGGCGCGAGATCAGCTCCGGGGTGCCCTGGCCCGTGATATTGATCCTGGTGCGCCCATCGGAAGGCGCCACTGTCACCGTCAATGTCTCAGTCTCTTTCACGAGTAGGGCGAGCAGCCCAATCAGGAAGAACAGCAGCCCGACGACGGCGACCACCATCGCCCATTGCGGGGTGTACTTCCGCGTCAGTATGAGTGTGTAGTTGCCACCCATGTTCACGGTATACCCTACAGCGCCAGCTGCTGCGCCGATGAACTGTTGCATGACTTCGTCGGGATTCCCCCCACGGGTCATGGTCTGCACGTACGGCTGTCCAGCTGCCATAATCTCCCCGATATCGCGCTTGGTCGGGGCAAACGCCCCCAACACCTCTATCGGCCACGAGCCGAGCAACTGAAGCGTGCCCGCCCCGGTTCGACCTGGCCGACGGTGACATGCTCGACTTCCTGCCGCTACCGACATGCGGGATCGATCATGTTCGCGGCGTGCGCAGCACCCATGGACGTCGCGTTCGCACTCTGAGCGCTCGTGGCCTCCGGCAGATCAAGGCAGCCCGTGCCGGTCGGGCGCATCGGCAACGAACTGGCGGTTGACCAGGTCGGCTGACGGCACCCCGGCGGGGTCCCGAACGGTGCAGCCGCGGCCGCGGCGGCGGTAGATCCCGCGGATGTTGGCCTGACGCATCAACCGCTCCACGCGCTTGCGGGAGCAGCGCAGCTGGCGGTCACCGAGCCGCAGCTCGGACCACACCCGTGGGGCGCCGTAGCTGTGACACGACGCGGCGTGGATGTCGAAGATGGTGTTGGTGAGCGTCGCATCGGCCAAGTCGCGGGCCGAGACCGGCTCGATACGCCAGGCGTAGAAGCCCGACGTGGACACCCCCATCGTGCGGCAGACCACCGAGGTCGGAAGGTCGCCGCACCGGTTCGAGATGAAGGTGTAGATCATTTTGGGAGCACGTTCTCCCGGGCGAAGTACGCCGCGGCGCGCTTGAGGATCTCGTTCTCCATCTTGGCCACGCGCAACTCGCGGCGTAGCTCCACGAGCTCGGCCTTCTCCGCGCGTGTCACGCCGGGTGTGGCGCCCTCGTCGATGTCGGCCTGGGCCATCCAGTTGCGCAGGCAGCTGTCGGAGATGCCGAGGTCCTCGGCGATCTGTGCGACCGGCTTCTCACGCAGCCGAGCGAGCTCGACGGCCCGCTGTCGAAACTCCGGGGGATGTGGTCGAGGCATGTGTCGGACTCCTCCAGAGGCGACCCTCGTCGCCTCACCGTAGGTGTCCGCTGTCCCGGGGGAGGCTCAGCTCGCGGTCGTTCCGCTCGGCGCGGCGCGCCACTTCTATCCCGACGCCGGCGCCGCCCTGACCGTCCTCACCTACCTCGCCGTGAGCTGGGGTGTGGTCCGGATCCCCCTCACCCTCGCCAGGGAACGCAAGACCGCTGCCGGCGAGCTCTCCATCCATGGCATCACCAGCCCTCCAACAGATGCCTGACCACTCGGAAGAGGAGTTGCTGGCCATCCATGGCGGTGGTCCCAAAGCGATCGCCATTCTCGGTGACGCATCTCATGGGCCTGCACGCTGGGGTGAGTGCGGCCCGCGGTCCTCGGTCTGCTTCGTGATTCGATACTTCTCCCCTGGTGGGCGCTTGAGTTGGGAGTGGTGATGCGTGCGGTTGTCCAGACTGGCTATGGAAGGCCGTCCGAGGTCCTCGAGGTGCGCGAGGTCGATAAACCCTCCGCTGCGGACGGCGAGGTGCTGGTTCGGGTACGAGCCGCGTCGGTGCATCCCGACGTCTGGCACGTCGTGACCGGCCTGCCGCGGGTGCTGCGACTCATGGGCTCAGGCGTACGGCGACCCAAGGACGCCGTGCCCGGCACCGACATGGCCGGGCAGGTCGAGTCGGTCGGCGCCGGCGTGACGCAGTTCCGGCCCGGTGACGAGGTCTTCGGCGAGACCATCCTCGGCATGCAGTGGCGCAACGGCGGGGCGTACGCCGAGTACGTGGCGCTGGCCGAGGACTCGCTGGCGCCCAAGCCGCCCGAGGTGACCTTCGAGCAGGCCGCGACCGTGCCGACGGCAGGGCTCATCGCCCTGCACAACCTTCCCGAGCGCGGCCGCAGGGCCGGCCAGCGCGTCCTCGTCAACGGGGCCGGCGGCGGGGTCGGCGCCGTCGCCGTCCAGCTCGCGAAGTCGTGGGGCGCGGTGGTGACGGCCGTGGACCACGCCCGCAAGCTGGACCTGCTGCGCACGCTCGGCGCAGACGTTGTCGTGGACTACACCGCCGACGACGTCACACGCAGCGGTGAGCGCTACGACCTCGTGTTCGACGTGGTGGGAAACCACCCGTTCTCGGCGTACCGCCGCGTGCTCGCCAACGACGGTTCGTACGTGTTGATCGGCCACGACCACTTCGGGACGCAGGGCCGGCGCGGGCTCGGGAGCATCCCGCGGATGTTCGGGCTCATGGCCCGGTCGACGGTGGACCGGCGGCTGTCGCCAGGCCCGTTCAAGCCGCCCGACCGCGTCGAGTCGATGGCACGCCTGCGCGCCCTGCTGGCTGACGGCGCGCTGACCCCCGTCGTCGCCCGGGCCTTCGCGCTGGAGCAGACAGCCGACGCCATCGCGCTGCTCGCCTCCGGTCAGGCGGTCGGGCGGATCGTGGTCGTGCCGTAGGACGCCGGTCTTCTGGCCTCGACCTCGGTGACCGCAATGAACAGGGCTCCGCCGATCAGCACGAGCGTCCCCCAGACGGCACCCGGGCTGGACGCCTGGTCGGGCAGCACGATCGCGGACCATGCGGCGAAGGTCCGCACTGCCCCGGCGCCACGATCAGGGCCGGACCGCCGCGCGCGAACCGTGACGATGTGCGGCTTGTCCTCGGTCCGTACCCGCACACAACCACCATCCCTCCTCGACGGATCGTCTACGGTTCCGTATACTCAGGCCATGCCTGCAACCAAGATGCTCCGGGTCTCCGACCGCACCCACGACGGCTTCCGCCGCGAGGCACAACGGCGAGGTGCAACCATCGACGAGGTCGCCGCCGCAGCACTGCGGGCCCTGCACCAGAAGGAGATGGGCGAGCAACTCGCTGCGCCGCTCGAGGCTGACGAGTCCGAGTGGCTCGATGCCCCGTTGCGGTGACGTCCGGCTCGCCGATCTCGGCGAGCCGCAGGGGCGGGAGGCCGGCTTCGCGCGTCCCGTCGTGGTCGTCACCGCGCAACTGGTGCTCGATCAAGAGCCGAGCGTGGTCCAGGTCGTGCCGCTGACCTCCACGATCCGTGGGTACCGATCCGAGGTGACCATCGAGCCCGATCAGGACAACGGGCTCGAGGCGCTGTCCGCGGCGCAGTGCCAGCACATCCGTGCGATTGCCATCGAGCGGGTCGCTGCGCCGCTCGGCAACGTTGGCCCGCAGGCGCTCACCCAGATCCGCGAGATCCTCGCCGACCTCCTCGACCTCTGACAACCCGCTCGAGACCGTGATCGTGGGCGGATCGGCTAGATGGCCGTGCCGCACATAGCTTGCGGCGCCTCGCGGGGCGGCGGTTCGGGAATCGGGGATCGAGCGGTCTCCGTGGTCCCATCACTGTTCGGCTCCCGCCCGTCGGGAGCCGGCGTATGGTGAACGGGTTGTTGCGACCGGAGCAAACGTGGCGCAACTGCACGTGGAGACCACGCTGGCGGCAACGGGTGAGCGCGTCGACCTTTGGGTCAGCGACGGCCGGTTCGTCCCGGGCCCCCTCGAAGATGCCTCGACACATTCTGGCGGGTTCGCGGTTCCTGGGCTCGTGGACGCGCACGCGCATCTCGCCCTGGCCAGCCCCCTGGCCAACGGCAGCGAAGCCCAGCAGGTCCGCGCGTCGGCGCGTGCACATCTTGACGCCGGGGTGCTGGCCATCCGCGAAGCCGGCGGGCCCAGCCGAGTCTCGTCCGGCATCGGCAAGGACGAGGACCTGCCGACCGTCGTCACAGCCGGGCAGTTCCTCGCCCCACCCGGCCGCTACTTCCCCGGCCTGGCCCGCGAGGTCGACGATGCCGGACTGGTCGCCGCCGCGCAGGACGAACTGGCCCACGCCCGCGGCTGGGTGAAGGTGATCGGGGACTTCTTCGACGGCGAGGGGCGGTTCGCCGTCAACTACCGCACGGAGACGCTGGCCGACGTGGCCACGGAGGTGCACGCCGCCGGTGGCCGGATCACGATGCACGCCATGATTCCCGACTCGGTCCAGCAGGCCATCGATGCCGGGTTCGACGGCATCGAGCACGGCACCGTGGTCGAGGACGGCCAGGTCCGGGCGATGGCCGCCGCCGGGATCACGTGGACGCCGACCGCTCTCATCGACGGCATCCTGCGAGACACCGGCGAGGGCATGCTGGGCCACGACGGCGCCGCCTGGCTCGAGGGCGGGATGGCCGGCCACGCTGACGCGATCCGCCGCGCCCACGAGATGGGTGTGCGTGTCCTGGCTGGCACGGACGCCGGGATGAACCCCCACGGGGTGGTGGCCCGCGAGATCCGTCTCCTCCACGCTTTCGGCCTGCCGGCAACGGTGGCCCTGGGCGCCGGTTCGTGGGACGCGCGGGACTACCTGGGGCTGCCTGGCATCGAGATCGGGGCACCCGCGGATCTCGTCGTGTTTCCCGACGATCCGCGGGAGGACCTGGCTGTCCTCGACCACCCGTCCCTGGTCCTGCTGCGCGGCCGCCGAGTCGGTGGACCCAGCCCCGGCTGGCACTGACCGGCGGCGCCGCGTCTTCACGAGATCGTGCGAGCCACATTGTTGTGAACGGAAGAAGCGCAGGGGCTGCGGCAGCCGTGAGTTCGGGCGAGTGAGAGCGAGGCCACAACCGCGCGTAACCTCCGGAAGAGGGTGCTCATCTAGCGGCTCGGCGAGACGGGATCCTCAGAGGGCGTATGAGACCATGATCGGGTGTTGGGGTGTGGGACCAGGCTGACGCCTACGAACGCTTCATGGGTCGATGGAGCCGCGTGGTGGCTCAGACGATCTTCGACTCGGCGTCGGTACAGCTCGGTGGGCGTTGCCTCGACGTCGGCTGCGGGGTGGGGACGCTCAGCGGCACGGTGATCGAGCGGTTCGAACCGGACGTGATGGTGGGGATCGATCGCAGTGCCGCGTTCTTGACGCTCGCCGGCCGCGGCGAACCGAAGTTGGCGGTCGTGCAGGCCGACGCCTCACGCCTGCCGTTCGCGTCCGACGTGTTCGACGCCGGAGTCAGTGGACTGGTGCTGAACTTCGCACCTGACCCGCGGTTGGCCTTGACGGAGATCGTGCGGGTCGTGCGCCCGGGCGGGACCGTGCTGGTCTACGTCTGGGACTACGACCATCCGGACTTCTTCCTCGCCCGCTTCTGGCACGGGTTCGAGGCGGTGCGAGGACGACGAGCCCATGAGGATGAGCGCGGCCGGTGGCCCGTCTGCAGCGAAGCTGGTCTGCGCGACCTGGCACGCACGTCCGACCTGTCGTCCCGGGTTGTCCGTCCGGTCGAGATCACCTCCGTCTTCGAGGACGCTGACGAACTGTGGGACGGGTTCTCACTCGGGGTGGGGCCAGCCGGAACGGCCACCCAGGCGCTGACGGCCCACGAACGCGACCAGCTACGCACGATCGTGACTGACCAGTTGCCACTGAACGAACAGGGTCGGGTCGAGCTCACTGCGCGCGCGATCACCCTCATAGCCAAAGCCACGTAGGGACGACGACCTCCTCAGACTCGGCCCGGAGATTCGAAGCGCACCGAGCGAATCCGATGCTTCTATAGCCGTCAAGCGGCGGGGACCAGGTCGGGTTCGGCCTCGGTGAGGGCCTCGACGATCAGGGGGTAGAGCTCTCGTGCGGTGTAGCGCTTGAGGCGTCGGAGGATGTCGAGGTTGGCCTTGGTGCCGCCGGTGCGCTTCTTGACGTAGGCCTTGGAGCGGGGGTCGCAGAGCAGCCGGTTGACGGCGATCAGGTGCAGCGCGGCGTTGGCCTGGCGGTCTCCGCCGCGCGAGAGCCGGAACCGGTCGGTCTGTCCGGATGAGGCGGGCATGGGGGCGGTGCCGGTGAGCCGGGCGAACGCGCCTTCGGAGCGGAGCCGGTCGGGGTTGTCGCCGGCGGTGACCAGCAGCGTGGCGGTGGTGTGGATCCCCACTCCACGCAGCGCGACCACCTTGGGTGCGGTCGTGGTGACCAGGCGGGTCAGCTGGCGGTCGAGGTCCTTGATCTCGGCGTCGAGCGCACGGAAGCGCAGCGCGAGCTTCTTCATCGCGTAGCGGGTCGCGGCCAGCACGGTGTCGGGTTCGTCGCCGGGCCGGAACTTGGCGGCGATCGCAACTCGCTTGCGGGTGGTGCGGCCCTCGAGCTGTTCACGCAGCGCGGGCGGTGCGGTCACGGTCAGCGCGTGCAGCTGGTTGGTGACCTGGCTGCGGGAAACGACCGCAGATCGGCGGGTGAGCCGCAGCACCCGGATCATCTCGACGTTCCCGGCCCCCGACTTCGGGGTGACCGTCGCCTCGCCCGAGAGCACCTTGCGGGCCGCAGCCTCCGCGTCGATCGGGTCGGACTTGCCGGCGTTGCGGCGCAGCTTGCGGTCCGGCCGTTCGACCTCGACCACCACCACACCACGGTCACGCAGCCAGCGGCACAGCCCCGCGCCGTACGCGCCGGTCCCTTCGATCCCGACCGTGTCGATCGTGCCAAGCTCGCTGGCCCACGCGTACAGCTCGGCGAACCCGACGGTCGTCGTGGGCAACTCGAGCTCATCGAGCCGGCGACCGAGCTGGTCGAGAGCGACCACCAGATGGGTGTGCTTGTGGGTGTCGATGCCGAGGGTGACGAACACCTCGGCCTCTGGCATCGTGGACATCGCACCGTCTCCTCATCGCTGATGGCGGACGGTGCGGCGGAGTCGGGTCGTGCGGACAGCACTGCGACGAGACCGCAAGGGCAGGCTTCTATCAAGTCACGGCGGCCCGGCTCTCGCCACACCTCCACGGGGCCGCGCACCGGCCGACGGATCGGTTTCAAGACACCCGGTCGGTGACTATGTGAGACAGGCCGATGGGGGCCACCGCTGCCACCCACCCTGGCAGGCCGAGCAGCTGCGGTCATCCTCGCAGTGATGATGGGCGGGTTGGTCCAGCAGCCCTTCGCCCACGACTCCTGGCGGGGTGGGTCGCCGGGCGCTCAGCTCGCCGTCGCGCCAGACCGCGATGCATCGTCCTGGGTCGTCGAGCTCGACCGCCGAGTTGATGTGTCGGCGGTATGCCGGGACCGGCACCCGGAAGGTGTCGCCTGGGGAGCATGCTTCGCGCGGGCACTTCCCTCGTCCGATGGCGGTGCCTTCGACTGCGGCGGACCGCTCTACTCGACACGGCTCTCGGAAGCGCTGACGAAGCCGATCCGGACCCGCATCAGGACGTCCGAGCGTCCCAGTGCACGGTCCATCCGCTCGGCGACCCCAGCGACGTGCTCACGCAGCTCGTCCAGGTCGCACGCGAGCGACGTCGTCACCTTGGCGTCGAACGACGGGGGATCCGCGGACACGAGGCGTGCGCTGCTGTTGCGTACGCTCGGTAGCCGTCCGAGATCGGTCTCGATCACCTTCGACAGCGCCCGACCACGCACCTCGGTGCGGTGCGGTTCCTCCCCGGACGGCAGCCTCAGCTCGTTGACTCCTCGTTGCTGGTGGGCCGGCAGGAGGTGCCGGATCGCGAAGGCCGCACCCAGGATCGCGACGACCGCCGCGACCGCGATGACGGCGACATCGGGCCAGGCTTCGAGCTGCTCCAGCGCCGTCTCGGTCATACCCGTCAGGTCCGGCGGTGCGAGGAGGTTCAGAACGATCGCCAGGATCGCGGTGCCGGCGGCGACCAGCGCCAACCCGACGAGGATGACGACCAGCCGGTCGACGACCTCGAGAAGTGTGGTGCGACGCCGCTTCATCGGACCCGCCCCCCGCCCGAGCTCACGTCCACGGTCACCTTCGGTGTCTTCTTCTGAACGAGCTGGCCGATCTCCGCGCCAAGCCGGTCGCGGGTGCGGCGGCGCAGCGCCTTCTTGTGGCTGCCTTGCACCATCTGCAGCCTGACCTTCGCCCGTCGCCGGATGCGGACCTTAGCGTCGTCCACCTCGGGGTCCGCTTCGGCGGTCCGGGTCAGGCGCCGTTCGAGCCCCCGACGATCCAGGGTGAAGGTCACCCGTTCGCCTGCATGGTGGAGCAACGAGCGGGGGCGGCGAGGGGTGAACTCCATCACCAGGACCGCCAGCCCGAGCAGGACCAGGCCGACGGCGACCGCGATCGCCAGGACGGAGGTCGGATCGAAGGCCGCGACGGTCCGCACCACCTCGTCGGTGTCGACCAGTTGCTCCGGCCGACCCATGGTGTCCAACGTCCGCTGGGTGGCGATGAGGAACGCGATCGCGGTCACCGCGATCCAGAACAACAAGGCGACCAGACGCTCGAGCACGCGGAGCAGCATGGGTTACTCCTTCGTGTCATGGCGGAGGGAGCTGTCGTCCTCAGGGTCGGGAGCGGGTGTCTCCACATCGACCACGTCGATGTCGACCCGCGAGGGTCGCAACTGCGGACCGAGCCGATCGCGGACCACTGCGTCCACGTCCGCAGCGATCTCCGGGATGGGCCGGCCGTAGGTCACGACCAGACGGAGCCGGACGGTGGAAGGGTCCTCGCGCCCGATCCGGACGCCCTCGACCCGCTCGCCGTCCGCGTAGGTGGCGAACTCGCCGAGCGCACCACCGTCCAGGCGTGCGACGCCTGAGGTGGTCCTCGCCGCGTCGGCGGCAGCGCGCGCCAGTTCAGCTCGGCGCGACCCGCTGGGGTCACTCGACACGGCTCTGGTCGCCCTCCTCTTCCCCGCCCGGGAACGCCAGGTCCGCGACAGCTATGTTGACCTCCACGACCTCGAGACCGGTCAGCTTCTCGATCCGGTCGATCACGTTGTCGCGCACCGACGAAGCGACCTCGGTGATGACCGCGGGGTACTGCACCGTGATGCTCAGGTCGACCGCTGCCTGCCGGGTGCCGACCTCGACACCCACGCCTGAGGTGGCGTGCTCCTCTCCGCGGATCCGTCCGACGACCTCGGCCACGGCGCCGCTGAGGGTGCCGCCCATGGAGGCGACCCCCCCGACCTCGCGCGTGGCGATGCCGGCGATCTTCGCCACGACCCCGTCGTCGATGGTGGTCGTCCCGCGATCATCGGACCGCGCGATGACCTCCTTGGTTCGACTGCTCCCCGACTCCTGCGACGAGATCGGCTGTGTGCTCTGCGACTGGCTCATGGTTGCTTCCTTCGTTGAGGGTTGGGGCCCGAAGCCGGCGTGCGGTGTCAGTCGTGCTGGTGACCCAGGTACTCGGCCAGGTCCACCCGACCGGTCACGACAGCAGCGATCACGGCGCCGATCACCGCGAGCACCGCCACGAGCAGGGCCGACAGGAAGCCGGCGAAGACCCAGATCGAGCCGAGGACGAGGCCGACGATCGTGCCGAAGCGGATGGTTGTCATGGCTGCCTCGATCTTTGGCCGGGAACGCGGGGCTGACGCTCCCGCTGCCCTTGGTCACATCAGGATCTCGATGTCACCCAACATGCGGCATCCGACGGCATTCCGCATCCGGCCGTTGGGGCGCCTAGTCCAGATCGCGGCGCTGGCCTCCATCCCGGCCCAGGCGCCGACGGAGCCGGCGCATCAACCGTCGGCTCGGTCGCTGCCGCACCGTCACGCTTCGACCGGCCGGCGACCTGGCAGCCCCCCCTGCGTCGCCGTTAGGCGCCAGGAGCAGATCTCGGGCCACGGTCAGGGTCCGGAAGATCTCTGCATCTCCCCCGAGGTCGGGATGGTGCTGCCGCGCCAGGCGTCGATAGGCGCTGACGACCTCGGAGTCCTCGACAGGCTCCTGCAGGCCGAGCAGACGCAGAGCCTCATGTCGTTGGCGCATCGGGAGGGACGGCATGGCTCTCGCTCCTACGCTTCACGTGGCGGACCCGTGCACACCGGCGGGCGCTACACACGGCCGCCGCGTCCTAGTGGACCAGCAGGGACCCCGGCCCGCGGCCTGCTTCCCCCGCCCCAGGGCCAGGCCCGGGTCCACGAAGACGACCCCGACACGGAGCTCCAACTGCTCGCGCTGGCGCAGACGGTCCCCCTCCCCTTCCATCGTGTGGCCAGCAACTCGCCGTCGGGTGGAACCGTGAACCGTCCTGGGTCTGATGAAGACTCGGTTCATTGGATTCCAACCGGGCGGTTGGTGGATGTCACCGAGGGTCGAGTGCAGCCGTTCGAGGGCCCATCCATGGCGTAGCCAGGTTCTTCGCCGCTCGCCTGGCTGCCGTCACCCAGTGTTCCCGCCCTACGTGTTGCGGACGGGATCACCTCCATTCGGTTCGCTAGTAGTAGAAGCGGCGTGGTCCAACTGTGCGGCCAAGCGCTCCGATGATCAACAAGATCGCACCTACAACGATGAGAATCCAGCCGATCGTTGAGAGAATGCCCGTGCCAAGTACCAGCATGTCGAGCAGCAGCAGGATGATTCCGAGGACCAGCACGGTAACTCCTTGGAAGAAGATGGTCGTTGCAGACGTCACACAACTAGCACGGGGCGGCCCTGTCCCGCGACAATCACCAACACCCCGACGGTTGTGACCTCTGCGAGGGATCTTCGCCTGCACGACGAACGTGACGTTGACCCGGTATTGACACGGCGGAGGCCGGATCGGCCCGGTCTCCTCCGAGTCGTGGAAGAACGGTTGGTGCAGCAGTTGGCTGTGGGCGCGCCGCGATGGACACGTAGCTCCGGACCACACGGGCGGCTGCTGACAAACCCTCGCGCATCGAGATGGCGGCACACCCGGGCTCAGCGGGGACTAGCTTGTGTTGCACCGGAACGTTGTCGACGATTGACATCGGTGCGCCTCCGTTGTGGGCGGTGTGGCCGCGGTGGTGGTTGTAGTCGTGCACGAAGGCCTCGAGGGTGTCGAGGCGTGCCTGGTTGCTGGTGTAGGGGCGGGTGTAGGCCCACTCGTTCTTGAGGGTGAGATTGAACCGCTCGACCTTGCCGTTGGTCTGGGGCCGGTAGGGGCGGGTCCGCAGATGACGGACCTGGTGGGCCTGGAGCGCGTCGCGGAACGGCAGCGATCGGTAGCAGTTGCCGTTGTCGGCCATGACCCGTTCGATGGTGATGTCGTGGTCGGCGAACCAGTCGATCGCACGGGTCATGAACCCAGCGGCGGTGTCTTTGCGTTCGTCGCGGTGGGCTTCGACGTAGGCGATCCGGCTCCGGTCATCGACGGCGATGTGGAGGTAGTCGTAGCCAAGTCTGTGCTGTTTGCGGTCGCCGGTGCGCCGTTCCTGCTTGTTCAGCACCGGCGCGTTGCCGCGACCGTGGAACCGCCAGCCGCCACCATCGGGGATCCGGCCCTGCTTCTTGACATCGACATGGAGCAGCTCGCCAGGCCGTTCCCGCTGATAGCGGACCACGGTGCGGGTGGCCCGATCCAGCTCCGCGAGGCGCGGGACCCCGTGACGGCGTAGGACCCGCCACACCGTGGAGCGGGCTTCGCCGGTCGCCCACGCGATGCGGTGCGGACCGTGCAGTGTTGCCTCCCGCCGGGCCAGGATGGCCTGCTCACGCTCGGGCGAGAGCCGGTGCGGACAGCGGTGCGGCGCAGAGGAACGGCCGACCAGCCCGTCCCACCCCTCGTCGTCGTAGCGGCGCAACCACTTTTGCGCGGTGGCTCGTGAGACGCCCTGTGCCTCGGCTGCGCGGGCTACGGGCCAGCCTGCGAACCGGATCCGTTCGATCAGCAGGCGTCGACCTTCGATCGACAGCTTCGCCCTACGATGCTCCATGAGAGCCTCCCGTTTGCTCGTTCTTCGCCGGATGAGCCGGGAAGCTCTCACTCTGTGAACAACCTTGCGAGGAACTACAACTAGCGCGCGGGTCGCGGCTCCACCGGAGACCGGCGGCTCCACCGGAGACCGGCGACGCCGCCGGGACGGCTATGGGCGGCTCGGCACTTCCGCGGAAGCACCCGTACCCACCCGCAACGAACCCTCTGTGTGTCAAGGGGCGAGGTCGGTGGGTCGGGCGAGGGCAGGGCGAGGTGGTCCGGCGACAGGTGGCCGGACCCTCTGTAGGGTTGTTGGTGGATCCGGGTGTGACTGAACGTCAGCCCTCGAGGCTGCCGTGTCCCCCGGGTCCGCTCATGCCGCGGCGATCTCTTCGGTCGTCGCGGAGTCGGCGAGTAGCTGCCGGTAGATCACGTTGCACAGCTGCCGCTTGAGGGCGCGCATCGCTTCGCGGCGGGACTTGCCTTCCGCGAGACGCCGGTCGACGTAGGCACGGCCGGGGCTGGTGTGCGAGAGCTGGCTGAGAACGACCATGTGGATGGCGGCGTTGAGCCGCCGGTTGCCTCGTCGTGAGAGCCGGTGACGCGAGACGTCTCCGGACGAGGCTTCGATCGGTGCGGTGCCGGCGTAGCTCGCGAAGTGGGCCCGGCTGGGGAACCGGTCGATGTCGCCGGCATGGCCGATGATCGTGGCCGCGAGGATCGGTCCGATGCCTACGATGTCGGTCAGGGTGGTCTTGGAGGCCGTGACGGCTTCGACGATGCGACCGTCGATGTCGACCAGCTGCCGGTCGATCTTGCGCAGGTCGGCAACGAGCTCCCTCGCGAGCTGCTTGCGCTGTACCGCGACGACGCCTTCAGGGCGGATGCCCTGTAGCAGTCGGCTGGCCCTCTCGGCTGTGAGATGTAGCGGAGCGCCGCCTGGACGCAGATGCCGCAGATGGTTGTGCAACCGGCACACGATCCGGTTACGGGACGCCGACAGCTGATCGCGCCGATCGGAGAGCATCCGCAGCACCACCGTGACGTCCTCGGGCCCGACCTGGCGCAGCTGGCGTCCGTGCAGGGCAGCGATCGCGGTCGAGCGGGCATCGTGGCTGTCGGACTTGCGGGCCGACCCGCCCGAGAGCAGACGCACCCGAGCCGAGAGGGTGGCGGGCACGTCGGTGACCGGCTCACCAGCGGCGATCAGCTGTTGGGCCAGCAGCCGTCCGAGTCCGTTGGCGCCCTCGACCGCCCACCGACGGTCCGGCCACGCCGCGGCGAAGGTTTGCAGCTGATGGATCTGGTGCTTGCCGGCCGTGACGCGTAGCTCCGCTAGGACCTCTCCGGCCGCGTCGAGCGCGACGGCGGTGTGCGAGCTCTTGTGGGGATCGATCCCGATGATGACGTCCATGCTGGTCTCCTCGTTGGTGAACGTGCAGGAGCCGCTACGGACAGTCCTGATGCGAGTTCAGACATCCCTCTGTCGAGTCACGTGGCGGCGGCCTCGGCGGGCGCACCTCGTTACCAAGTCAGCCGGAGGCGACAGGGGATTACAGAGCGTTCCCGCCGAGGCCATCGACGCTACGGAAGGCCATCCGTCTCGTCGCCCACCACCGAGTCTCCATCAGGGGACTTCCGCGCGTTGCGGATCGTCGAGAGCGCTCCACAGCCGCGACGACGGCTTGATGCTGAGGGGCTGCTGAGTGGCTGCTGACGTGCCGTCGGCGGTGACGCGCGACGCTGGCTTCACACGACCGCAACACGACGGCTCCACGGTGGGAACCGGGGGCGCCGACGCTCCGCACCATGGACCCCTCCGCTCCCGCCCTACCGGCGCTCCCGCTGTTCCCGTCCCCCGGTGCCGTGACCGCTCCCCCGGGCGACGGCCCGGTGTCGCGCACGCTCATCGACGAGTTCCTCGCCGAACAGGCCGCGACCACAGCAGTCGAGCGGTTCGCGAGCTGGCACCACGACGCGCCGGCCCGGGCCACCGCCTACCGCGACCTGCTCCCGGCCACCCCACCAGCGCCAGGTCAGCAGTACGCCTTCGAGGTCGACCTCGACGCGTGCTCGGGCTGCGAGGCCTGCGTCGTCGCCTGCGGTGCGCTCAACGGCCTCGAGGACGGCCGCTCGTTCCGGTCGACCGGCGTCCTCACCGGACCGACCGGCGGCGGCCCCGACGGCACCGCACCGGTCCAGCGCACGGTGACGACCGCGTGCCACCACTGCGAGGACCCCGGATGCCTGACCGGCTGCCCGGCGAACGCCTACGAGAAGGACCCGATCACCGGCGTGGTGCGCCACCTCGACGACCAGTGCATCGGCTGCCGGTACTGCACGTTGACCTGCCCCTACGACGTGCCGTCGTACGACGGCGACCGTGGCATCGTGCGCAAGTGCGACCTGTGCCACGACCGCCTCGCCGTCGGTGAGGCGCCCGCCTGCGTCCAGGCGTGCCCGACCCAGGCCATCGCGATCCGCACCGTCGACCTCGACGCCGTCGGTCGCGAGGACCCGTGGCCGTTCCCCGCACCCGATCCGGCGACCACCCGGCCCACCACGACCTACCGCGGCACCGAGGAGCTGCGGACCGAGGTGACCGCCCGGGCCGAGGGGGCCCTGCACCTCGACCACGCGCACCCACCCCTGACGGTGATGCTGGTCCTGACCCAGCTCGCGGTCGGCACCCTCGCAGTGCTGCTCGCGTTGGCCACGACGACCGCCGGCGCCACCCTGGACCTCGCCAGCGGACCGGTCGCGGCCACCACCCTGGCCACCGCGATCGTCGCGCTCGGCGCGAGCGTCCTGCATCTCGGACGCCCGCTGCAGGCGTGGCGGGCCGTCCTCGGGTTCGGCCACTCGTGGCTGAGCCGCGAGATCGTCGCGTTCGGTGCCTTCGCCCCGCTGGCCGCCGCGACGGCGGCAGGCCACCTCGGCGCACCGATGCTCGACCGGCACGTCGGCTGGCTCGGCCCCACCACGGTGGTCGTCGGACTGCTCGGCGTCGCGACCTCCGTGCTCGTCTACGCGGTGACCGGCCGCCGGTGGTGGTCGCTGCCCCGGGTCGCGGCACGGTTCGCGCTGACCACCGCGCTGACCGGGGCCGCCACCGTCGCGGCCGTGACCGCCGTCACCGCCGCCGTCGCCGGCACCGACCCCACCCCGGTGCTGGTCCGCCTCGGGGTCCTCTCCACGGCCCTGACCGTGGCCGCCACGACCGCCGAACTGGCGCTACTGCGCCACCGCCACGGCCCGGCGGACGACGAGCTCGCACGGACCGCCCGTCTGCTCACCCGGCGGCTGCCGGCACTCGTGCAACTCCGGCTGCTGCTCCTGCTCACCGGCGGCGGCGCCGGCCCCTGGTTCGCACTCCTGATGCTCACCGGTGACCGACCGTCACCGGCGGCCACCGCCGTCGTGACCGTCCTGGCCGCCGCGGCCGTCCTGCTCGCCGAACTGCTCGAACGGTGGCGTTTCTTCACCGCCGTCGCACCGGTCCGCATGCCCGGGAGGCTCACATGACCCGCACCCCGCTGCGCGAGATCCTCCGCCGCACCGACGGCCCCCTCACCCGCGAACTGGCCCGCGTCGGCGCCGACTTCGGCCTCGGCCAGGTACCGGCCGACCGCGCCCCGGACGCGGTGGTGCGCAGCATCTGCGGGTACTGCTCGACCGGGTGCTCGCTCGACGTCCACCTCCAGGACGGTCTCGCGGTCAACCTGACGCCCTCCACCGGCTACCCCGTCAACCTCGGCTCGGCGTGCCCGAAGGGCTGGGAGGCCCTCGCGCCGCTCACCTCCGACCAGCGGGCCACGACCCCGCTCGCCCGTGACGAACGTGGTCGGCTGCAGCCGATCGGGTGGGACGACGCGGTCACGCGGTTCGTCACCGGCATCCGTGACGTCCAGGACCGCCACGGCCCCGACAGCGTCGCGTTCCTGTCGACCGGCCAGATCACCACCGAGGAGATGGCCGTCCTCGGCACCGTGGCCAAGTTCGGCCTCGGGATCCGGCACGGCGACGGCAACACCCGCCAGTGCATGGCCACGGCCGTCACGGCCTACAAGCAGTCCTTCGGGGCCGACACCCCGCCTTACACCTACGCCGACCTCGAGGCGTCCGACGTCGTGGTCCTCGTCGGCTCCAACCTGGCGGTCGCCCACCCCATCCTGTGGCAGCGGCTGCGCAGCAACCCCCACGACCCCGACGTGATCGTGGTGGACCCGCGCCGCACCGACACGGCGGCTGGCGCGACCCAGCACCTGGCCGTCGCCCCCGGCCGCGACCTCGACCTGCTGTACGGGATCGGCCACCTGCTGATCGAACGCGGCGCGGTCGACCACGGCTTCGTCGCGGCCCACACCACCGGGTTCGAGGCGTACGCGCAGCACGTGGCGGCCTACACCCCGCAGCGTGTGGCCGAGGCGACCGGCATCCCGATCGCCCAGCTCGAACGCTGCGCCGACACCATCGCGGCGGGCCGCGCGGTGTCCTTCTGGTGGACGATGGGGGTCAACCAGTCCCACCAGGGCACCCGGACCGCCCAGGCGATCATCGACCTCGCCCTCCTGACCGGCAGCATCGGTCGACCCGGCACCGGCGCGAACTCCATCACCGGTCAGTGCAACGCCATGGGCTCACGCCTGTTCTCCAACACCACCGGACTGCTCGGTGGGCGCGACTTCGGGGACGCGACCCACCGCGCCGAGGTGGCTGCTGCGCTCGGCATCGACGCGGGACGCATCCCCACCGAGACCGGCATGGCCTACGACCAGATCGTCGAGGGCATCGCGGAGGGCCGCATCAAGGCACTGTGGGTCATCGCGACCAACACCGCCCACTCGTGGATCGGGCAGGGACAGCTGCGAGACCTGCTCGACCGCCTCGACCTGCTGGTCGTCCAGGACCTGTACGCCACCACCGAGACCGCGGAGCGTGCCCACCTGGTGCTGCCCGCCGCCGGCTGGGGCGAGAAGGACGGCACCTTCATCAACTCCGAGCGTCGCATCGGGCGGGTCCGGAAGGTCGCGCAGGCACCGGGCCAGGCCCTGGCCGACCTGCACATCTTCCGGCTCATCGCCCACGCCGCCGGGTGCGGAGACCTCGTCGAGCGTTGGCGGTCCCCCGAGGACGTGTTCCGCACGTTGCAGCAGCTCTCCCGCGGCCGGTTCTTCGACTTCAGCGGCATCGACGGGTACGCCGACCTGGACACCCAGGGTGGCATCCAGTGGCCGCAGCCCGTACCGGGCGCCGTCCCGACCACCGAGCGGCGCCTGTACGCCGACGGCCGGTTCCCCACCCCGGACGGCCGGGCACGGTTCGTGGTCGACGACCCGCGGCCACCCGCGGAGCACGTGCGAGCACGGCGACCGCTCGTGCTGCTCACCGGCCGCGGGTCGACGTCCGAGTGGCACACCGGCACCCGGACCCGGAAGGCCCCCGCGCTGGCCCGGCTCACCCCCGACGACCCCTACCTCGAGATCGCCCCGGACGACGCCGCGGCACGCGGCATCACCTCCCACGACTGGGTCGAGGTGATCTCCGAGCGGGGCACCGTCCGGGTGCGGGCGCTGGTGACCCCGACCGTCGGGGACGGCCGGGTGTTCCTCTCGATGCACCACGAGGTCACCAACCAGCTCACGATGCCGGCCTTCGACCCGCACTCACGGCAGCCGGCCTACAAGCACGCCGCCGTCGAGGTCCGCCCGGCCTCCGCGGTCCGCTGAGCGGCCAGGACCTCGACCACGTCCCCGACCACCAGCACCGCGGGAGTCGGCAGGTCGGCGTCGGCCACCCGGTCCGCCAGGTCGGCGAGGCAGCCGGTGACGGTCCGCTGCTCGGGACGCCCCGCGGCCGCGATCATCGCCGCGGGCGTCGAGCCGGCACGCCCACGGTCCACGAGGGCAGCGCACAGCTGCGCACACCGACCCGCGCCCATCAGCACCACGACCGTCCCCGAGAAGCGTGCGGCGAGATCCCAGTCCCCGCCGAGCTCGTCGTCCCCGGCGCGACGTTGCCCCGTGAGGACGAGGAACCCGGCCGCCAGGCCCCGGTGGGTCAGCGGGATCCCCGCCAGCTCAGGAGCGGCGATGGCCGAGCTGATCCCGGGGACCAGCTCAGTCGCGACACCGCGGGCAGCCAGGTCGAGCACTTCCTCGCCACCACGACCGAACACCACCGGGTCGCCGCCCTTCAGCCGGACGACCCGCAGCCCCCGGTGCGCCGCGTGGGCCATGCGCGCCACCACGGACGGGTGGCCGACCACCACCGATCCGCAGCGCCGACCGACCGGCACCACCTCGGCCGCAGGCGAGACCAGCGCGAGGATCTCGTCGGGCACGAGCTGGTCGTGCAGGACCAGATCGGCGTCCGCGAGCAAGCGGGCGGCGCGCACGGTGAGCAGGTCAGGGTCGCCCGGACCGGCACCGACGAGGTGGACGACCACGCTCACCGGTGCCCGCCCACCTCGGAGCCGACCCGGTCCAACCGGTAGCCGACCCCCCGGACGGTCACGATTGTCACCCCGGTGCCCGTGAGCTTGCGCCGCAGCCGGGCGACCTGGTGCTTGATGGCGGACGGGTCGTCGGGCGCCGCGTGGCCCCACGCCTCGGACAGCAGCTGGTCGAGGGGACAGACCACTCCCGGTCGCCGCGCCAGCGCCGCCAGCACGGCGAAGCCACGTTCCCCGAGGGGCACGTGGGCACCGCCCGGGACCGAGACCGCGTACGTCTCGGGGGACAGCTGCAGCTGGGGGCGGGCCTCGGGGAGGGTGGCCCGGGTCGCGGCCCAGGTCTCCAGGCTCCGCAGCAGGTCGCCGGTCCGCCAACGTCGAGGCGCCACCCACACGGGCATGCCGAGGGCCTCGACGGCGGAGGCGGTGACCGGGCCGATCACCGCGGCAGCGACCCGCTCCCGGAACGCGTCGACGAGCGCCTCCCGGCGCGCCGCACCCCCCGCTTCCGCGATCGCGATCAGGTTGCGGGCCGCCCCCGGCGAGGTGAAGGTGACCACGTCGAGGTCACCGGCCAGGACGGCCGCGACCAGCGCCTCGGCCGGCGCGACGTCCTCGGGCAGGGCGTGGCGGTAGGTGGCCACCGACAGCACGTCGGCGCCGCGGTCGCGCAACGGCTGCCAGGTCGCATCGAGCGCGCTGCCGTGCAGCTGGACGGCGACCACGTCGCCGGGCAGCACGTGCCCAGCGAGCCAGCCGACGACGTCCGCGTCGGTCTGCCGCTCCGAGGACCAGACCGGACGAGCGTGCAGCTCCTGCAGCCCACCGGTCGCCTTGGCGCCACGCGTCACGCACCTGGCGGCGGCGGCCACCTCGCGCAACGCGTCGATGCGTCCGTGCTCCGTGGCGGCGGCGGCCCACAGCCGCATCCCGACACCGGTCGACGCGACGAGCCAGGACGGCCGCGCGTCGACGATCGTGTCGGTGTCCGCCAGGATCCGTGACACCGGCACGGGGACGTCACCCCCGACGGTCGGCCCGAGCAGGACCTGCGCGCCTCGCCGCTCGAGCGCCGCCTCCAGCTCGCTGCCCTTGCGGTGCGAGGTGACACCGACACGCAGTCCTTCGAGCGCCACGGCACCTCCTCCGGTCGGAAAAGTTCGGCGATGGGCCGCGGAACAGGCCGCGGGAACTGGTCGCAGCTTGCCGGCACCTCGTCGCGTCACGATCACCCGCACGTTTCGTCCAGGTGAACGTGCTGTCGCGCTGGCACCCCGGCGTCGGCGTCGTGCGCGACGGCCCCGTCACGCAGTGGCAACACGGGCCGCACACGGGTGGAACGGCGGCCCCCGATGGTGACCGAGCTCGCCACGCCGTGTCGAGCTGTCCCGAGGAGGATCCCGTGGCCGACCGCTCCCGCACCGCCGGTGCCAGCGTGACCAACCTACTGCGTTTCACCGGCCGTCACCGTGTGCTGCATCTGACCTGGTTCGCGTTCTTCCTCACCTTCGTGGTGTGGTTCGCGTTCGCACCGCTCGCCGGAACCATCGGCGCCGAGCTCGGCCTGTCCCCCCAGCAACTGACGGTGGTCGCCCTCTGCAACGTGGCGCTCACCGTGCCGGCCCGCATCCTGGTCGGCATGGCCCTCGACCGCTGGGGCCCCCGCCGGGTCTACAGCGCCATCCTGATCTACGCGGCCATCCCGTCGGTCATGACGGCGATGGCGACCAGCTTCGCCATGCTCGTCACCGCACGTCTCGCCGCCAGCATCGTCGGCGCCGGGTTCGTCGTCGGGATCCGCATGGTCAGCGAGTGGTTCCCGCCACGGGAGGTCGGCCTCGCCGAGGGTGTGTACGGGGGTTGGGGCAACTTCGGTTCGGCGGCAGCGGCCTTCACGCTCCCGACCCTGGCCGGGCTCATCGGTGGGTGGCGCCTCGCCATCGGCACCGTGGCCATCGTCGCGGTCGCCTACGGGCTGCTCTACCTGCGGTCGGTGGCCGACACCCCCGAGGGTCGCACGTTCGCACGACCGCCGCGGCAGGGTGCCCTCGAGGTCACCAGCCGTCCCGCGGTCTTCGGCCTCATCGCGCTGAACGTCCCGTTGATCGCGATCCTCGGCCTCGTCGCCTGGCGGGTCGAGATGGTCGGCGTCATCGGTCGCGAGGTCCTGTGGAGCATCGTCGCGGTGCTCGTGGTCCTCAGCCTGTTCCAGGCCCGTGCCGCCGTGCGCGTCAACCGCGACGCGCTCGCCGACCGCTACCCGAGCGACGACCGCTACCCCTTCCGGTCCGTCGCCGTGCTCTGCCTCGCCTACGCGGTCACGTTCGGCTCGGAGCTGGCCGTCGTCTCGATGCTGCCGCTGTTCTTCGCCGACACCTTCGGCCTGTCGCCCACCATGGCCGGGGCGACCGCGGCTGGGTTCGCCTTCATGAACCTCGCCGCCCGTCCCGCCGGCGGCCTGCTGTCCGACCGGCTCGGCAGCCGCCGACGCACCCTGCTGTTCCTGCTCGCGGGCCTCGGCGGCGGGTACGTCCTGCTCGCCAACGTGAACAGCTCGTGGCCGCTGGTGGCTGCGGTGCTCGCGACGATGGTCTGCTCGTTCTTCGTCCAGGCGGGTGAGGGTGCGACCTACGCGATCGTCCCGCTCGTCAAGCGACGCGTGACCGGCCAGATCTCCGGGATGGTCGGGGCCTACGGCAACGTCGGCGCGCTGCTGTTCCTGACCCTGCTGCTGGTCGCCGGTCCGACCGCGTTCTTCCTGACGATCGGCGCGTCGTCGGTCGTGGCCGCCGTCGCCTGCCGCTGGCTGGTCGAGCCCGAGGACTCGTTCGCCGAGCACCTGACCGACGATGAGCCCGCCGAGGTGCTGCTCGAGCTCACCGAGGGGGCGGTCGCCTGAGCAGGGCGCCCGCCCGCCCGACCCGGACGATCACGCGGCCGAGGGCCCTCCCTCGGCCGCGAGGATCTCGAGCGTGACCGCCTCCTCGATCCCGAGACGGGACGCCACGTCGCGCGCCACCCGCTCGCGGTCGGGCTCCGGGAGGCCGTCGCTGCCCCGACGGGCCACGGGCGGGTCGTACGGGTCGTAGACCTGGCGACGGTGCCCGGCCGGCAGCGGGGCGAGGCCGAGCACACCGAGGTACTCGTCCCAGATGTCGAGGACGGCGGCCACGGTGGGCTCGGCCGCCTCGGTGCGTGCCGCGACGTCGGCGATGCGGCGGGCACGAGCCTCGGGATCGTCGGTCTGCGCCGCCTCCTCGCCCTCGGGCGGGGTCCACGAGGGCCCGAGCCGGGTGGGCTCGAGCGACGCGTCACGACGGTTGCGGCTGGCGAACAGCACGATCAGGGCGAGCAGCGCGACGGCGGCGAGGCCGAACAGGAGAGGTTCCATGGTTCCGAGGTCGGTCCGGGGGCAGGGAGGCGCTACAGCGTCCGCCACGGCGGGGGCGCCGGCCGACCACCAGGATGGGCGGTCGGCCACCGTCCGCTCGGGAACTGATCCAGCCGTGGCCGGTCGGGCGCCTCAGCTCGAACCGGTCCCACCCGTGCGCAACGCGGAGACGAAGGCCTCCTGCGGGACCTCGACCGACCCCACGTTCTTCATCTTCTTCTTGCCCTCCTTCTGCTTCTCGAGCAGCTTGCGCTTGCGGGACACGTCGCCGCCGTAGCACTTGGCGAGCACGTCCTTGCGCTTGGCCTTGATCGTCTCGCGGGCGATGATCTTCGCCCCGATCGCGGCCTGGATGGGCACGTCGAACAGCTGCCGCGGGATCAGCTCGCGCAGCTTCTCGGTCATCGTTTTCCCGAAGGCGTAGGCGTCGTCGCGGTGGACGATGGCGCTGAACGCGTCGACCGGCTCGCTGTTGAGCAGCAGGTCCACCCGGACGAGGTCACCCTCGGCGTAGCCGCCGACCTCGTAGTCCAGGGACGCGTACCCCCGCGTCATGGACTTCAGCTGGTCGAAGAAGTCGGTGATGATCCCCGCGAGCGGCAGCTGGTAGCGCAGTTCCACGCGCTCCTCGGTGAGGTAGTCCATCGCGAGCATCGTGCCGCGCCGGCCCTCGCACAGCTGCATGACGGCACCGACGTAGCTGGTCGGGGTGAGGATCATCGCCTTGACCGTCGGTTCCTCGATGAGGGCGATCCGGTTGGGCTCGGGCATGTCCTGCGGGTTGGAGACGTCGAGGACGATCGGCTCGCCGGTCTCCGGGTCGTTCTTCTCGAGGGTGACCCGGTAGCGCACCGACGGGGCCGTGGTGATCAGCGGGATGCCGAACTCGCGGTCGAGCCGCTCGGTGACGATCTCGAGGTGGAGGAGGCCGAGGAAGCCGCACCGGAACCCGAACCCGAGCGCCGCCGAGGTCTCGGGTTCGTAGGAGAACGAGGCGTCGTTCAGGCGCAGCTTGTCGAGCGCCTCGCGCAGGTCGGCGAAATCGTCCGAATCGATCGGGTAGAGGCCCGAGAACACCATCGGCAGCGGCTCGCGGTAGCCGGGCAGCGCCTCGACGTCCTTGGCGCCCTTGCCGGCGAGCGTGATGGTGTCACCGACCTTGGCCTGGGCGACGTCCTTGATGGCCGCGGACAGGACGCCGACCTCGCCGACGCCGAGCGCGTCGATCGGGACCTCCTCGGGCGCGTGGACACCCACCCGCTCGATCTCGCCCTCGAACCCGGTCGCCAGCAGGCGGATCTTGTCCCCCGCCCGGAACTGTCCGTCGACGACCCGGAAGTAGACCAACGTCCCCCGGTAGGAGTCGTAGACCGAGTCGAAGATCAGCGCCCGGGCGGGCCCGGCGGGATCACCCGACGGAGCCGGGATCCGGTCGACGATCGAGTCGAGGACGGCGTCGACGCCCTCGCCCGTCTTGGCGCTGATCCGCAGCACATCGTCGGGTTCACCGCCGATGATCGCGGCGATCTCGCGGGCGATCTCGTCGGGACGCGCCGCGGGCAGGTCGATCTTGTTCAGGACCGGGATGATCTCGAGGTCGGCCTCGAGGGCGAGGTAGAGGTTCGCGATCGTCTGCGCCTCCATGCCCTGCGCCGCGTCGACGAGCAGCACCGCCCCCTCGCACGCGTTCAGGGCGCGGGAGACCTCGTAGGAGAAGTCGACGTGCCCCGGCGTGTCGATGAGGTTGAGCAGGTACTCGTCGTGCACGTCCCCGAGCGGCTTGTACGGCAGGCGGGCCGTCTGGGCCTTGATGGTGATGCCGCGCTCGCGCTCGATGTCCATCTTGTCGAGGTACTGCGCACGCATGTGCCGAGCGTCGACGAGCTCGGTGAGCTGCAGCATCCGGTCCGCGAGGGTGGACTTGCCGTGGTCGACGTGCGCCACGATGCAGAAGTTGCGGATGCGATCGATCGGGTAGGTCACGGTCGGCACGAGCCTCGAGGTCGCGGGTGTGCCGCGGTCCGGGCACAGGGAGAGAGCAGGGTACCGGCCACGCCCCGACACTCATGGCGCGCCGGAGAGCCGTGCTGGTGGCCTCCGACGCGCCGCGGAGCTCGCTCGACCGTCGTCGTCAGTCGCCCTCGACGTCCTCGAGCAGGAGCTTGAGGTTCTCGAGGTTGGACCGCACGTCACGGGTGTACATCTTGGTGACGAGCGGGTCGCTCATGCGGCCGAAGAACCCCCCGATGCTCGGCACCTCCTGGACGAAACCGACCCGCGTGCCCTCGCCGTCGGGTTCGTAGGTCCACGTGATGTGGAACTCCATCGGCGCCTCGAGGCTACGGATCTCCATCCGTCGGTCCTGCTCGAACTCGGTGACCTCGCTGCTCCACTCCACACGCCGACCGGCGACCTTGGTGATGCCCTCGGGACGCGCCCCCTTCTCCATGGGACCGTCGACGTCGAACGCGATCATGTTGGCCGCGATCAGGGTCTGGTTGGCGGGATCGGTCGCGAACGCGAAGACGTCCGGGACCGGTCGATCGATGTGGATGCTCTCCTCGATGCGTGGCACGGGTGCCCCTCTCCTCGGGTGCTGCTGCTCCCCCGCACGGCCCCCGTCGGATCCCCATGTGGACCACCTTCCTCGCCCGGGGGACGGCCGTCAACGGGTGTGGCCGAGCCGACCCACCGGTCGCCCAGGGCACCTGTCGCGACGCCCGTGGGCGTGCGGCCCGGGACCCCGGTGTGCGCTGGAGGCCACCGGCGAGGCACACTGCCGCATCCCTCCCGAGCGTCTCCGCTCACCACCTCGACTCCCCCGAGCTCGCCCGTGCCCGTTCGCGCCCGCTTCCGCCCCCACCCGCGAGGCTTCGGCTTCCTGACCCCCGTGGAGGCGGACGGCACCACCTCGACCGTCCTCCGCGCACCCGGCCCCGATGGCGTGGTGACCGAGCACGACGGCATCTTCGTGCCGCCAGCGCTCGCCCGTGAGCTGATCGCCGACGACCTGGTCGACGCGGAGGTCGAGATCGACGGCAAGGGCGCGAGCGCGACGGCGACCGCCCTCGTTGACCGGCCGCGACGCATGCTGGTCGGCACCGTGCAGCACGGTCCCGGCGGCCTCGTCATCGACCCCGACCCACAGCTGTCGTCGGGAGCGATCCCGCTGGCGGCCGGGCCAGCCGCCAAGCTGCCGACGTCCGTCGGACGCCTCGCGGTGGTGCTGCTGAGCCAGGACGAGGAGGGTGGTGCGCTCGGACAGGCGCTGGTGGCCGGACCGTTCGTGGTCGGCTCGCCGCAGGCGGTCCGCGCCGCCGCGACCGTCATCGCGCTCGGCCGGGCGGCACCCACGCTCGTGCCCGGGGGGCCCGAGCCCGCGGGCCTCGACGTCACCGAGGCGCTCGCCACCCACACCCGGTTGGTGGGTCACCTCGCCAGCGGGGGCCGCGGCGCCGCCGCCGGGCTGGACACCGCAGGGTTCATCCCCGGCCCCGAGGCACCCTGGGTCGACCGCCGCGACGAGCCGTGCGTCACCGTCGACAGCGCGACCACCCGTGACCTGGACGACGCCGTCGGCGCCTCCTGGGACGGCAGCGACGACAGCCCGGTGCACGTGGCCGTGCACATCGCCGACGCGGGGCGTGCGATCGGCATCGATTCCCCGGCCGACCGCTACGCGCGGGTCGCCGGCGCCACCGCCTACCTCGCGGTGGGCGACAACGCCCCGATGCTCGACCCGGCCCTCTCCGAGGACACGCTGAGCCTGCGGGCGGGCGAGGACCGCTTCGCGCTGTCGGTGCGCTTCACCGTCAGCCCGGACGGTGCGCTCGGCGGCGTCGAGGTCGAGGTCGCGGCCGTGACCTCCCGCGCCCAGCTGACCTACGGCGCCGTGGACAGCTGGCTCGAGGGCGACGAGGACGCCGTCCGGGGCGAAGCCGGTCTGGCCGGCGGCGAGGTCGTCACGGTGCTGCGCGGCGCGGTCGAGGCCGCACGCCGCCTCGGTGTCGAGCGCGACGACCGCGCCACCTTCGAGGACCTGTTCTCCTCCCCCGAGCACACCCCGGCCATCATCGGCGGGAAGCTGACGACGGTCGAGGCCGAGCCGCACGCCGCGGCCTACCGCTTCATCGAGCGGTTGATGGTGGCCGCCAACGAGTCGGTCGCCTCGTGGCTCATCAGCCGCGAGGTCCCGGCCCTGTACCGCGCGCACGTGGGCGTCGACCCCGAACGCGCCGAGCGCCTGCAGGCCGCCGCGACGGCGGTCGGCATCGAGCTCAAGGCGCTCGAGGCCGGGGACGAGGACCAGGTCAGCTCCGAGCTGATGGGGGCGATCGAGCAGCTCCGCACCGAGGGCCGTGACGAGGACCACGACCTGCTCGTGGCCGCCGCCACCGGTTCGATCGCGCGTGCGACCTACGACCCCGACCCCTCCCACCACCGTGGGCTCGCGTCGGGTGCGTACGTCCACTTCACCTCGCCGATCCGGCGGTACGCCGACCTCGTGGTGCACCGGCAGATCCGCGCCGCGCTGGCCGGCGACCCTCCGCCCTACGACACCGAGCAGCTCCGGGCGATGGCGACCTGGCTCGACGCACGTGCGGGCGCGATCGACCACCTCACCAGCCGCGAGCGCAGCGACCTGTGGGCCCGGCTGCTCGACCGCGGGTTCCTCGGGTCGACGCCGGAACCGGCCGTCGTCACCGGTGTGACGACCAACGGGGTGAAGGTCCGTCTCGGACGCCTCGGGGTCACGGGCTTCGTGACGGCCGAACGGCTCCTCGGGCTCGGCCCGAAGGAACGGGGCCGGCTCGACGTCGACGAGCACGGCATCGTCACGACCACCGGCACCTGGAAGCTCGGGCAGCGCACCACGGTGCGCTTCGTCGGTCTGGACGACACCGGCCGGACCATCTGGCGCCTCGGCGACAGCCGCTGACGCCGCCCGGTGAGCTGATGCCGCTCAGGCCGTGAGCTGACGCCGCTCAGCCCGTGGTCGGGGCCCAGGCGGCCGGACCAGCCGGTCCGGCCGCGGTCACCGCGTCGGGTGAGGGTTCGGACGGCGCCGGCGTGCGTGGTTCGAGCAGCGCACCGAGCAGCAGCACGCCGGCGAGCACCAGGAGGGCGATCCACACGGCCGGGTGGTGCCACACGGTGCGTCGCGGCGGCGGGACGTGCCGCGGCGCCTCGATCGACCCGTCCGTGGGCGACGGTCGCCCCGAGCCCCCTGCCCCACGGGACGGGTGACCGTGCTGCGGAGGCTGCCAGTTCGGGTCGCCCCAGCCGCGCTGCCCCGGGCCGGGCGGCGGCGGTGGGACGGGGTCGGCGAGGCCGGCCCACGGGTCCGGGGGCAGCTCGTCGTCGCCGCGGCGGCGGGGGTTGCCGTCCGGCACACCATCTCCTCAGCTCGTTCGCCGACCACCGTACGCGGTGGCCCGAGGCTGCGACCGGTCGCTTCGGGGCCAGCGCAGGCCGCGCACGGCGGTCAGGCGCCGTGCCACCACGCCACGTACGGGTGGTCGCGCGGATCGATGCCCTCGGGCGGGCGGTCGGCGCCTCCGAAGCTGCCCGAACCACCGGTCACCGCGGCCCCCTCCTCGTTGGCGACCTCGTGCGCCAGGTCGAGGATGGCGGCGGCGATGCGGCGCTCCACCAGCAGGTAGCCGTCGAGGTCGGTCCGGTGCTCGCGGTCCAGGAGGACCTCCGCGGCCGCGGCGGTGGCGGGGTAGGCGCGACGCGCGAGCCCGACGCGCTTGTCGTCCGAGCGCGGCGGCGGGGTGCGCAGCAGACGGTCGAGTTCCCCGCTGGAGGTCACCGGCAGCCACCACGCCCGCAGCCAGTCCGGGTGGTCCAGCCGGATGCGTTCCAGCGTCGCCTGCTTCCACGTGGCCTCGAAACCGCCCATCAGCCCGCTCCGTAGCGAGGTGCGCAGCTGCGGGTCGCCGAGGACACGGCGGATGGTCGCGTCGTCGGAACGCAGGAGCCGCTCGACGTCGGGCACCCGCCGCAGGATCAGCGGTGCCACCGGCTGGCCGAACCCGCAGGCGCGCGCGATCGCGACGACGGCGCGGGCCTCCCGGTCGCGTTGCTGCGGGGTCACGGGTGGCTCCTCGAGGTCGGCCGTGACGTCTCTACCACACCCGGTGCCGCGCACGGCCAGGGCCCCCCGCGGGCGTGGCCGGTGGGCGGTGGCCGGGTGGCCACCACGGAGGAGTGCGCACCAGCGGCTCCGGCCAGGTACGGTTACCGCATCACGTGCCCGGCCCGGGTTCCACTCTGTCTGCGCTTCTGCAGGCGACCCGGCCGGAGCCACCAAGAATGGGATGCATCACATGCCACAGGGCACCGTAAAGTGGTTCAACGCCGACAAGGGCTACGGGTTCATCACCCCGGCCGAGGGCGGCGAGGACCTGTTCGTGCACTTCTCTGCGATCCAGTCCGAGGGCTACAAGTCCCTCGAGGATGGGCAGCAGGTCAGCTTCGAGGTCGGTCAGGGCCAGAAGGGCCCGCAGGCCACGGACGTCCGTCCGGTCTGAGCTAGGCCGCGACACGGACGTCGGCCCGCGAGGCGCCGCCTCGACGAACCTACGTCCACGAGAAGAGCCCCGCTCCGGCGGGGTTCTTCCGCGTCTACGGTGACCGGGTGCGCTCGTCCCCCGCAGTCCTGGCCACCGATCCCGCGCGACCGGTGCGCCTGGCACGCTCCGACGGCGTGGTCACCACCGCCGTCGGAGCCACGCGGGAAGTGCACCCGCGCCTGACCGGCCTGGTCCGCTCCGTCGTCGGCTACGACCAGCACGTGGCCGCCGGGGCGATCCACCTCGGTCCGCCCTCGACGGGCGTGCAGCTGGTCATCAGCTTCGACCTCGACCAACGGATCGGACCGGCCGACGGCAGCCGTCCCGCCACGACCGTCACCTCGTTCGTGGCCGGCATCCACGACGAGCTGGTGGCGATCACCGCACCACGCTTCCACGGCATGCAGGTCGAGCTCACCCCCATCGGAGCCCTCCGCATCCTCGGCCCGATCGCGGAGGTGGCACGCCGGACCGTGCCGCTCGATGCCGTCCTCGGTGCGCCCGGACGCGCGCTGGAGGACCGGCTCGCGAACGCACGAGGGTGGACCGACCGCTTCGACGCCCTGGAACACGCCCTCATCCAGCGGCTGCCGGACACCCCCCGGGTGCGGCGTGAGCTGCCGTTCGCGCTCGGGCGCATGGTGGCCACGGGCGGCCTCCTCCCCGTCCAGGAGCTGGCGGGCGAGCTCGCCTGGAGCCGCCGCCACCTGTCGGGCACCTTCAACCGGGCGTTCGGGCTCTCGCCGAAGCGCATCGCCCAGCTGGTCCGGCTCGAGCAGGTCACGGCCCGCCTCGACCACGGTCGCGACCTGGCGGCCGTCGCGGCCGAGACGGGGTTCGCCGACCAGGCCCACCTGACCCACGAGGTGCGCGCCTTCACGGGGCTCACCCCGACGCAGCTGCGCGAACGCCGGCTCCCGGACGGCTGGTTCGAGGTCCCCGGGCACCACGCCCGCGGTTCCCATCCCTCCAAGACCGCCGGACCGAGCGGGCCGTAGCGTCGGTGACGTCCTTCGCCGTCGACCTGGAGTCCATCCATGGGATCCCCACTCATCCCCACCCTCCGTTACCACGACGCACCGGCCGCCATCGAGTGGCTCGTGACCGCGTTCGGCTTCGAGGTGCACCAGCGCTTCGACGACGGTGACGGTGGCGTCGCCCACGCCGAGCTCACCTTCGGCGACGGGATGGTGATGCTCGGCAGCGCCACCGACAGTCCCTACGGCAGGCTCGTCACCACCGTGCGTGAGGTCGGTCGCCCCACCAGCAGCCCCTACCTCATGGTCACCGATGCGAAGGCCCACCACGACCGCGCGGTCGCCGCCGGCGCCGAGATCGTCATCGAACTGCACGAGACCGACCACGGCAGCACCGACTACGCCTGTCTCGATCCCGAGGGCAACCTGTGGAACGTCGGCACCTACGACCCGTGGCAACCCTTCGAGTAGCCAGCGGCCAGCCGGCGGTGCGGACGGAGGTCGCTCAGCGACCGCAGGAGCACGCACGGCCGATCGGTGAGCTCAGAAGCCGAGGGTTCCTCGGTCGGTGAGGGTGGCGAGGTCGTGCACGACCACCCCGCGCTCGGACACGGTGATCAGCCGGTCACCGGTGACCAGCGACCGGACGATCGCGCCGGCGTACGCACCGTCGAACGACCGTGCGATCTCAGCCTCGGTCGCGCCCGGACCGGGCGCGTCCGCGTGGTTGAGCACCAGCGCGTCGGGTGCGTGGTCGGCGGCGGCCCGCAGGGTGTCACCGTCGGGGACGAGCGCCAGCGCACCGGACCCCGGGCCCACGGGCCGCTCCTCGCCCGGCTCACCCCAGAAGTAGCGGGTCACCGGGACGACGGTCAGACCCGTCGCGGGCCAGTGCAGGAACGCGCGGTGGTCCCACTGCACGGGGCTCTCGCTGCGCGGCACCGTCACGGTGTCGGTGCGGCGAGGGTCGGCCGGATCCGACACGTCGAACAGCGACACCTGGACGCCCTCGGTGACGCCCTCCTCGCTGGCGTCCTGACCGACCCCGATGAGGCGGCCCTCGCCGACCGGGTGCAGGTAGGCCGAGAAGCCGGGGATCTTGAGCTCGCCGACCACCTCGGGCGCGGTGGGGTCCGACAGGTCGACGGTGTACAGCGGGTCCGTCTGGCGGAAGGTGACCACGTACCCGACCTCACCGAGGAACCGCACGGCGTGGATGGTCTCGGTCGGGCCGAGGCCGTCCACGCGCCCGAGCTCGACCAGCGCACCGCCGCGCAGCTCGAAGGTCGTGACCGAGCTCTCGGAGGAGGCCGCCGACCACGGGTCACCGACGGTGGACGCCACCCGCAGCACGCCGTCGTGCTCGGACAGGGCCCACTGACTGAGGAGGGTCCCGTCGACGGCGCCGCTGCCGAGGTAGTCGGTGGCCCGGGGCGTGTCGATGGCGAACGCGTGCAGCTCGGTGGTGACGTCGGGCTCACGTTCGTCCGGTGGAGGGAACCGCGGTTCGATGTCGTCGGCCGGTTCGGCCGTGGACCACCCCACGCTGCCACCAGGGCGCCAGGTCTCCCGCCACCGTTGGGTGGCGACGTAGAGCCGGTCGGGCGAGGCGTACACGGTGTCACCGCCGGCGAGGATGGCGACCGTCCCGGGACCGGGCCGCAGCGCACCCGCCTCGACGTCGACCGTCAGCACCGACAGCAGCCCGAGACCGGAGAACTCCTCGGGCTGTGCGACGCGCTCGCACGCCACGAGCGTGCCCTCCTGGCGGTCGCCGTCGGCGGTCTCGTGGACGAAGTACGGCAGCCAGTCCTCCGCCTCGCTCCGGCGGATCAGCGCCTCGTTGGCCGCGAGCGACGCCCGTTCGGCACGCAGCCCGCCGGCGTCGGGGTGCTCCCACGGCAGGTTGATGGCCGGTTCGGTGCGGATGACGACGCGCGCGACGCCGTCGACCATCCGCGACGACAGGGTGGCGCCGTCGAGGATCAACCGTTCGACCACCTCGGGCGATGCCGGGTCGGCGACGTCGATGACGGTCAGCGTGGTGGTCGACCCCGAGCCCGGGACGACGTCACCCGAGATGCGCTCGCCGGCGAACGGGATGAACCCGCCCTGGGCCGAGGTCACCAGCAGCCGGTCGCCGGACAGCAGTAGCTCGGCACCCCAGCCACCCTCGTGCAGCCCGACCTCGGCGAGCTCCTCGGGGGTGTCGCCCGAGATGTCGACGATCCGCAGCCGGTCGCCGACCATGGCGTAGAGCGTCTGCCCGTCGGTCTTGACCCGGTCGGGCTCGTCGACGCCCTGCTCCTGGACGTTGGTGCCCGACACGTCATCGGGTGTGATGCCCGACGTCGGCGCCGCAGGGACGGCGTCGGCGGCCCCTGCCTGGTCGGTCGCCGCCATCTCCTCACCGTCCAGCTCGGCGGCGAGCCGAGTGGCGCCGAACCAGCCGCCCCCGCCGAACAGCCCGTAGGGGGTCACCTGCTCGAGCGCCCGTTCCCGGACGTGGTCGAGGTAGTCGTCGCAGGCATCGAAGCCCGTCAGCGCCCCGGCGAGGTCGAGCCGTTCCGGCAGGGCGACCGCTGGGCCGTCCCCGCCGGGGCCGAGCGGCCCGGTCAGGCCGCGTCCCGACGAACCCACCGCCACGCCGGCGGCGAACACCGCCACCGCACCGACCAACGCCACCGCTGTACGCACGACCATCTCCACGCCTCGACGATGGTGGGACGCCCTCCACGGGCGTAGGGTTCCCGCGCGGTGCCGAGCACGACGCCCTGCATGGCAGCGAGCCGTTAGCGTCAGGCCTCCGCCGGCCGTCGGAGCCCCACGTGGACGACACCCGCTCGCTGCTCGCCACCCTCGTCGGGATGGACACCACCAGTTCCCGCTCCAACCTCGACCTGGTGGCCTTCGTCGAGGGCCTGCTCGACGCACACGACATCCCGCACGAGCGCGTCCCGTCCCCCGACGGGACGAAGGCCAACCTCCTGGCCCGGATCGGACCGGACGTCCCGGGCGGGGTGGTCCTCACCGGGCACACCGACTGCGTACCCGTCGTCGGTCAGCCCTGGAGCCGCGACCCCTTCACGGTCCACGAGGAGGACGGCCGGCTGTACGGCCGCGGGGTCACCGACATGAAGGGGTTCCTCGCCGTCGTCCTGGCCGCCCTGCCGGACCTCGCTGGTGCCGGGCTCGCCCGCCCGCTCACCCTGGCACTGACCTACGACGAGGAGCTCGGCACCCTCGGCGCGCCGTCGGCCGTCCTGCGACTGGCCGACGCCTACCCGAGACCTGCGGCCGTGATCGTCGGGGAGCCGACCTCCATGGCGGTGGTGACGGCGCACAAGGGCGTCCGCGCGTTCACCACGACCGTCGATGGGCTCGACGGGCACTCGAGCCGGCCGGATCTGGCCGCGAACGCGGTGGCCGCGCTCGGGCGTATCGTCACCTACATCGACGACGTGGCCGAGCAGCACCGCACCGACCCCACGCGACACGACGAACGCTTCGATCCGCCCTACACCACCTTCAACCTGGCGACCGTCACCGGCGGCCAGGCGATCAACATCGTCCCTCGCCGCGCCGAGCTGACCTGGGAGTACCGCCCGGTCCCCGCGGACGACAGCGACGCGATCCGGCGCGACGTCGATCGGTTCGTGCAGGAACACGTCCTGCCGCGGCTGCGTCGTGACGTCCACGTCGGAGCGGTGTCCAGCGTCGAGGACGCCGTCGCCCGAGCGCTGTCCGCGGAGGAGGACGGCGAGGCCGAACGGTTGGTGCGCTCGATCACGGGGGACACCTCCCCCGCCCGGACGGTGGCCTTCGCGACCGATGGTGGCCACTTCCAGGCGGCGGGATGGTCGACCGTCGTGTGCGGCCCCGGGGACATCGACCAGGCGCACCAGCCCGACGAGTGGCTCGCCCTGGAGCAGCTCGAGGCGTGCCAGCGCTTCGTCGTGGGCCTGACCGAGCACCTGCGGCGCTGAGCGACACCGAACGTTCGTCCATCCCGAGCCAGCAGCTGCCACCTAGCGTCCGGGGACCGACCGGAGAGCCCACGTGACGATCGTCCTCGGCCGCGAGCGACGCGACGAACTGCGCGCCATGGCGCGGGACCTGCGCCGCGAGGGCGGCCGCCCCGCCGAACGCCTCGCCGACGGGTTGCGGGCCGTGGCGGCTCGACGCGCGGACCGCGACACGAAGCGGTGGTTCGAGCGCATCGAGGCCGAACGCCGACGGCTGGTGCGGAGCACGGACGTGCTGACCCGCAACGGCGGCAAGGTGGAGAGCACCGTCGGCGCGGTCGCCAAGAAGGCCTCCGTCTCCCCCGAGCACGCCTGGACCCTGTGGCAGCTGACACGCCGCGTCGGTGCCTCGCGGGTCCTGGAGATGGGGACCTGCGTCGGGGTCTCGGGGTCCTACCTCGCAGCGGCGTCGGGCGGTGGCCGGCCGGGTGGCGGCACGCTGCGGACCCTCGAGGGACACGAGGACCGGGCCGAGGTGGCCCGCGACACCTTCCGCAGGCTCGGGCTCGAGGACGCGGAGGTCGTCGTGGGCACGTTCACACGGACACTGCCCGGCGCGCTCGACGGCGGCCCGTACGACCTGGTGTTCGTCGACGGTCACCACGACGGCAACGCGACCCTGCGCTACGTGGACCAGATCCGTGCCGCCAGCCGACCCGGCGCCGTGCTCGTCCTCGACGACATCACCTGGTCGGACTCGATGGCGGCCGCCTGGACCGAGGTGCAGCGTCGCCTCTCGGCGTCCGCGCACGCCGACCTCGGTCGCGTCGGCGTCGTGGTCCTCGGCGCCGACGACGCGTGGTCCTGATGCGGCGGGCTTGCTCCTAGGTCGTTGGTCGGCGTCGGGGGCCACCGACGTCCGGGGAGGGCCAGACGAGTTCGAACCGTTCGCAGACGACCTCGCGTCGCTGGTGCCAGTCGATCCCGAGCGCCTCGCAGCGTGCGGTGAAGAACCGTTCGTGCTCGGCTCGCCAGGAGGCGAGGGTCCGGTCGCCTTCGCCCTCGTCGTACGCGAACGCGGCGTCGACGGAGCTGAACGGGATGACCTCGACCGACGTGGTCCGGATCACGCAGACGGGTGCCTCGTCGCCGTCGAGCACGATCAGCAGGTCTCCTCGCTGCGGTAGTGCCTCGCCGGCGGCGAGGTAGTCGTCGAGCATCCCCGCCGTCGCTCGCTTGCGCCCGACCGCGGTCAGCCGGGCCAGCTCGTCGGCCTGCGGACCGGGATCACCGAACGCCGACGCAACGGGGGGTGCCGCCAACCCCGTCGCCGCTGTGAACGCCACCTCGAACTCGTCACGCGCCGTTGGGACATCCATGCGGGCCACCCTAGACACCACCACCGAGCCTGCCGATCAGTGGCTGCGCTTGACGGCCCCGTCGGCCAGTGCGTCCGCAGCTTCGGCCAAGCGCAGGCCCGTCACGTCCACGCGACGCAGCAGTTCACGACGGCGCAGGATCTCGGTGGTGACCTCGCGGTCCTCGGCGAGCAGCGCTGCCACGGCGTGCTGGTAGCTGGAGCGCACGTCGGTCTTCTTGGCGTCGGCCGCCAGCAGCGACGCCCGCTCCGGCGCCTCGAGGAGGGAACCGATCGCCTCCCGGAGCCCGAGCACACCCGCCTCGACGTTCGCGAGCGCGTCGACCAGCAGCGGCTCGCTCGGGATCCGGTACAGGTCGAACTCGCGGGCGAGGTCGCGGAGGTTGTCGAGCACGTCGTCGACGGACCGCGACAGTCGGAACATGTCCTCGCGGTCCATCGGTGCGGCCAGGGTGCGCGAGAGGTCGACGATCAGGGCCCGGCGGGCCGCGTCCCCGACGGACTCGACGTCGCTCAGCCGTTCGCGGGCCAGCGACGTGTCGACCTCACCGGCCGCCAGCGCACGGGTGATCGCGACCCCGGCCAGGGTCGCATCGAGCTGATCGACGAGGTGGCCGACGAGCACGGCGTCGCTGCCGCCGGTCAGATCACGTGCGAAACGCTGCAGCCGATCGAACACGTGCACCTCCTGGTGGGCGATCGTCGCACGCCCCCGGGTTCACCGCAGCCGGATCACGACCCCGACGACGGCAGCGCTGACGAGGAAGGCCGCGGGCAGGGTCACGACCCACGCGGCACCGAGGCGCAGCACCTGGCCCCACCGCACGCGGGCGTAACCCCGGGTCACACCGGCGCCGACCAGACCACCCGAGATCGCCTGTGTCATCGAGACCGGTGACCCCATCGCCCCGGTGGCCAGCACCACGGTCGCCGAGGACAGCTCGCTGATCACGGCTTCGTGCGGCGGGACGGCGACGACCCCGCCGCTCAGCGTCCGGGCGACCCGCGGGAGCCCCACCGCCGCGCCCACCAGGAAGGCGACACCTGCCAGACCGAGCTGCCAGCCGACGACCGGCACCCTGTTCGCGGTCGCGGTCCCCGCGGAGACGGCGAGGACAGCCAGCATCTTCTGCCCGTCGTTGGCCCCGTAGGCGAAGCACTGGAGCCCGAACGCACCGACGTGCCAGCGCCGGGTGCGCTGATCGAGCGGCCGCGACGATGGCCAGGCGCCCGCCACCCGGGTGAGGCCCCAGGCGAGCCCCAGGCCCGCAAGCGGCGCCGCGGCCGCGAGGACGAGGACGATGACGACCGTCCGCCAGGCCACCGGCAGGGCCGCCCCGACGCCCGCACCGGCGATCGCGCCGACGACGGCCAGCGTCAACGACGTCGGCAACCCTCGCGACGCCAACGCCCACGTGACCGCGACGGCCACGAGGACGGCGATCAGCAGCGTGACCGCCCCGTCGGCGCCCTCGAAGGTCACCAGGCGCGACGACAGCGTGGTGGCCACGGCGGTCCCCAGCACGACCGGTGCCGCGACGACGGCGGCCGTCAGGACCAGCAGGGACGTCAGCGGCCGCATCGTGCGGACATCGAGGCCCACCGACAGCAGCGCCCCGCCGTCGTTGACACCGTTGACGAAAGCGAACGCGGTCGCGACCACCACCAGCCAGGTCGTCATCCCGCCCGGCCTCCTCACCTCCCGGGGCGGGCACGGTCACCCGTGCGCGTCGGCGACGACCGTAGGGGCTGACCGCCGCTTCCGGTGCGGTCCGGGTGCGCGACGGCCCCCCGGGAGATCCCGGGGGGCCGTGCGGGTGCGGAGCCGGGTCCGGTCAGGAGCCGACCCGGGGCGTCAGGTCAGTAGTAGTGGCGTCGCCCGCCGACGGCGCGACCGGCCGAGCCGAGCAGGAACAGTATGGCTCCGACCACGAGCAGAATCACGCCGAGCGTCTGCAGGATGCCGATGCCGAGCACGAGGCCGAGGATGAGGAGGATGACTCCCAGGCTGATCACGGTGGTTCTCCTTGGGTCGGGGACGCCGGGTGGTGCGGCTCCCGGGTCGAGGTCCACTGAACCCCACCTCAGAGGCCGCGCGACACCGTCCGTTCGGCGAACACGGACAGCGACTGTCCGGCCACAGGTCGTACGCGTGACCTGGCCGCGAGGCGGGCGTCACGCACGGTGAAGATGGGCCGGATGGTGGTGGCCGGCGGAGCGCCCCTGCGGGCCACGACCTCGTCTCCCCCACCCTCCCCTCGAGGCTGACTAGCGTCGGTCCCCCCAGGAAGGAGCCGAGCGTGCCGCCGTCCAACGGACCCGCGGTCGTGGTCGGACCGCCCGTGCCGGGCAC
Organism: Nitriliruptor alkaliphilus DSM 45188; assembly: GCF_000969705.1. Lineage (GTDB taxonomy): Bacteria > Actinomycetota > Nitriliruptoria > Nitriliruptorales > Nitriliruptoraceae > Nitriliruptor > Nitriliruptor alkaliphilus. Next base: position 5,517,862 of record NZ_KQ033901.1, on the reverse strand, counting down.
CGACCGCGTCCTGACCCCCGATGCGCTCACGCTGCTCAGTCGCCTCCACCGTCGTTTCGACACGCGGCGCCACGACCTCCTCGCCGTCCGCGCCGCCCGTCAGGGGGAGGCGAACGCGACCGGCACGATCGCGGTCCCCGAGGCCGTCCGGGCCATCGCAGCCGACCCCGATTGGCGGGTCGCACCGGCGCCAGCCGACCTCGCCGACCGTCGCTGCGAGATCACCGGGCCCACCGACGCGAAGATGGCGATCAACGCCCTGCGCAGCGGGGCGAAGGTCTGGCTCGCCGACCTCGAGGACGCCAACACCCCGCACTGGCACAACGTGGTCGGCGGTCAGGTCGTGCTCCAGGACGCGGTACGCCGCACCCTCCGGCACGAGGTGGACGACGGCACGGTCTACACGCTGCCGCAGGAGGACGACCTCGCCACGATCGTGACGCGTCCCCGGGGCTGGCACCTCGACGAGCGGCACCTGACCGTCGACGGTGCCCCGGTGTCGGGCAGCATCGTCGACGCCGCCCTGTACGTGCTGCACAACGCCGAGGAACTGCTCGCCCGAGGCAGCGGCCCGTACCTGTACCTCGCCAAGCTCGAATCCGCGGCCGAGGCGGCGCTGTGGCGCGACGTGCTGACCGCGATCGAGGAGCACCTCGGCCTGCCGACCGGCACCGTCCGCGTGACGGTCCTGATCGAGACCATCACGGCGGCGTTCGAGCTCGAAGCCATCCTCCACGAGCTGCGCCCCCACGTGACCGGGCTGAACGCCGGCCGGTGGGACTACCTGTTCAGCATCATCAAGGTCTTCCGCTCGGCCGGGCCGGACTTCGTGCTGCCGGACCGCAGCGACGTGCCGATGACCGTGCCGTTCATGCGGGCCTACAGCGAGCTGCTGGTGTCGGCGTGCCACCGCCGGGGCGCCCACGCGATCGGTGGCATGTCGGCGTTCATCCCGAGCCGCCGCGATCCCGAGGTCACCGCGCGGGCGCTGGCGAAGGTCCGCGCGGACAAGGAGCGCGAAGCCGACGACGGGTTCGACGGCTCCTGGGTGGCCCACCCGGACCTCGTGCCGCTGTGCACCGAGGTGTTCAGCGACCGTCTCGGTGACCGACCCAACCAGCTCGATCGACCGCACGGCGAGGTGTCGACCGACCCGGACGCGCTGCTGGACCTCCGCTCGACCGGCGGCGCGATCACGCGTGCGGGGGTGCGGACCAACGTGGCCGTCGGGGTCGAGTACCTCGCCGCCTGGCTCGGAGGCCGCGGGGCGGTCGCCATCGACAACCTCATGGAAGACGCGGCCACGGCCGAGATCTCGCGCGCCCAGCTGTGGCAGTGGCGCGAGGCAGGAGCCACCTGCGACGACGGCACGCCGATCGACGACGCCCTCGTAGGCGGGATGCTGACCGAGGAGATGAGCCGCCTGGTCGACCTGTCCCCCGACGAGGAGACGGCCGCGAGGGTCCGGACCGCCGCCGAGCTGTTCACCCGGGTGGCCCTCGGGTCCGACTTCGTGGACTTCCTGACCCTGCCCGCCTACGACCTGCTGGCACCACCCGAGGCGCGCGACGCGGTCGACCGAGACGCCAGCACCCGGTGAGCGACGACCGGCCGGGACCGGAAGGTGGAGCTCGGGCCGGTCGGGCAGGTACAGTGGGGAGCCGAACCCGCGGGTGGACTCCCCACTCCGCCGCTCCCGGAGCTCGCACCCCGAGCCCCGGCTGACGGCCTCCAGGCCGCGGGGCGGCGCCACCGGCGCCGTGGCGAACCCCACCCGGTCCCACCGGGTGGCCGTGCTCACGACCACCGTGCAGCACGCCGACGATGCACCTGATCGGTCCCGTGGGGAACGGGCCGTGGGGGCACCGTCGACCGGCCTCGCCGGCCGAGAGCACCACGCTCGCCGGCCCACGGCCGTCCACCGGACGCGCCCGCGTAACCCCACGGGCCCGATCGCACGGGAGACACCGCGATCACCACCACGACACGGCGCCCGCCTCTGGACCTCCACGACGCGCGGTTGCTCGCGCAGGCCCACCTCGATGGGCTCGCCTCGGATGAGGACCTCGACCGGCTCGAGGACGACGAGGCCGTCTGGATCGATGCGCTCCACGACCTCCGCCGCGACGTGCTGCGGACCATCACCCGCCTGCGTGGCGAGGTCACCGGTCCCGAGCGCGACCTCGTCCTCGGCGACTTCGAGGCCGAGCTCGAGCGCATCGACGAGGACCTGTTCGACCTGACCGGCGAGCAGCCCGAGCCCCCGCCTGCCGTGGCCAAGGGCGGCCGTGCTGGTCCCGGCGAGCGCGGTGGGCGCGCCCCGCAGCCCGACCGGCCCGCTGCGAAGGAGCCGGCCGCCACCACCCCGGACGGACCGCAGGAGGCTGTGCCGGTCCTCGCCGAGCCCGGTGTCGCCCAGCTCCAGCTGACCTGGCACGACGGCGACGTGATCGCCTGGGCCAGTGGCTACGGGGCCGAACCGGAACCCGAACCCCTGCTGCTCGAGCGGCTCGAGGCCGCCGGTGCCTCCACCGGCAACTGGCAGCCGCACCCCACCATCGAGCTCCCGGACGGCAACGTGGCCGACGCGGTGTCCGCGCCCGTCCAGTCGTCGCTCGGATGGCTCGTGTCCCTCGTGGCCACGGGTGGTGACGAGGCGCTCGGAGCGAGCGTGACCTGGATGGGCCTGGCCGCCGGGCTCGCCGTACGCCTCGTGGCTCACGGCCGGATGGTGCCGCAGCTGCGCAAGGTCGCCGATGCCGCAGGCAACCGCTCGGACTTCGCCGTGCGCTGGGAACCGACCCTGATCGACCACGAGGAGCTGTCGAGCCTGACGCGCACGATGCCCGGCGCCGTCGCGGTGCTGGACCGTCAGCCCGACCCGAAGCACGTGACCCGGTCCATCGTCTCCGGCTTCGTCGACGCCATCTGTCGCGACGCTGCGGGTCGCGTCGAGGTCCCCGCCCCGCCGCCGCAGCCGCGCACGGCCGGTGACGTCGCCGAGGCGTTCCTCGGCCGCCTGGACGGATCCAGCTTCGAGGCACCGCACCACCAGGGCAGCGAGGTCGGCAAGGCGCTGGCGTCCTGGGCCAGCGGCGTGACCGGCGCCAGCAAGCTGCAGCTGACCGTCCAGCTCGACCCGCCCGACGACGGTGACGCCTGGCTGCTGCGCACGCTCACCAACGACGGGCGTCGCAAGGACGAGAACGTCGAAGCGGCCATGTCGCGGGCGAACCACGACCGCAAGGAGGCGATCAAGCGCGAGCTCGAGCGCCTCGAGGGGCTGTACCTGCCGCTGCGCCGCTCCAAGGACACGCGCCGCGGTCAGGTGATCCTGAGCCAGAACGAGGCGTGGCAGCTGATGACCGAGTTCGGTCCGACGCTCGTCGCCGCCGGGTTCGAGGTCCGGGTACCGCCGCTGTCGCCGAAGAAGGCGACCCCGACCCTGCGGATCACCTCCGACCCCACCAGCGAGACCGCGGTCGGCGCCCAGCAGCTGTCGAACGTGAGCTGGTCGGCGGTGTTCGACGACGTCGAGCTGTCCGCCGAGGACATCCGCCGCCTGTCGGCCGAGTCCCGACCGCTGGTCAAGTCGCAGGGGCGGTGGGTCGAGGTCGACCACGCCGACCTCGAGGCCGCGGCCGCCGCCCTGGCGGACCGGGCCGACCAGACCAAGTTCTCCGGCGCCGACATGCTGCGGATGGCGCTCGGACTCGACGGGTCTGCGCTCGGACGTCCGGTCTCGATCGCCGGTGAAGGGTGGGCCGCGGACCTCCTGCGCAGCGCGCGCGAGATCCCCGAACACCCGCCGACGACCCTGGAGGGCTTCGAGGGCGAGCTGCGCAGCTACCAGGCCGACGCGCTCGCGTGGCTGGAGTTCCTCGACGGGGCCGGCCTCGGCGGCTGCCTCGCCCTGGACATGGGCCTCGGCAAGACCCCGACGCTCCTCGCCCACCTCGCCCGGACGACCAACGGTGCGCCGTCGCTGGTGATCGCGCCGCCGGCGGTCGTCGGCAACTGGGCCGCCGAGGCCAAGCGCTTCACGCCGGGCTTGCGGGTCGTGGTGCACCACGGTTCGTCGCGGTCCGAGGACGACGAGCTCGCGGCCGAGATCGCGTCCGCGGACGTCCTGCTGACCACCTACGGCACGGCGTTGCGCGACATCGACGACCTGTCCGGCGTCACCTGGGGCCGGGTCGTGCTCGACGAGGCGCAGGTCATCAAGAACCCGACCAGCGAGACCGCGCAGCAGCTGCGGCGGCTCGAGGCGCGCGCACGCGTGGTGCTGACCGGGACCCCGATCGAGAACGGCCTCGGCGACCTGTGGGCGCTGATGGACTTCGTCAACCCGGGGCTGGTCGGCGATCGCGCCACCTTCGTGGCGCAGATGCACGCGGCGTCCGAGCGTGGCGCGAGCGCCGAGTCGGCGCTCAAGACCCTCAACGGCGTCCTCGTCTTCCGACGCACCAAGGCCGAACCCGTCATCGCCGCCGAGCTGCCGGACCGCATCGACGCCCTCGACCACTGCCCGATGACCACCGAACAGATCGGTCTGTACCAGGCCGTGCTCGACGAGCTGGTGGTGGAGAGCGCCGACACCGACGACGCCCCGAAGCGCAAGGGTGCGGTGCTCGCAGCCATCACGGCGCTCAAGCAGATCTGCAACCACCCGGCGGCGTACACCGGTGACGACGGACCCCTCGCGGACCGGTCCGGCAAGCTCGCTCGACTCGAAGAGATCGTCGACAACGTCTTCGCGTCGAACGAGCGCATGCTGATCTTCACCCACTTCGCGACGTGGGGCGAGCGCCTGGCCAAGCACCTGACGGCGCGCACCGGCGTCGACATCGCCTGCTACCACGGCGGTCTCGCCCGCGGCGCCCGGGACCGGATGGTCGAGTCCTTCCAGGCCGGCACCGGTCCGGGAGCGATGGTCCTGTCGCTGAAGGCCGGTGGGACGGGTCTGAACCTGACCGCGGCCTCCCACGTCGTGCTCTACGACCGCTGGTGGAACCCCGCGGTCGAAGACCAGGCCCGGGACCGGGTGTGGCGCATCGGGCAGACCAGGACCGTCGTCGCGCACCGCCTGGTGTGCCCCGGGACGGTCGACGAACGGGTCGAGGAGGTCGTCGCGGGCAAGCGGCGTATCGCCGACCTGGCGCTGCCGAAGTCCAGCTCGGTCGGGGACCTCGACTCCGAGCAGCTGCGGCGAGCGCTCGGCCTCGATCCCTCGGCCGTGCTGACCGAAGCGGCCGAGCCGCTCGAGAAGGGGGATGCCGCGTGAGCGAACGCAAGCGTGAACGGACCCGCGTCCAGGACGGCGGCGACCAGGCTGCCGGCGGCGGTGGGTCGCGGCGACGGCGCGCCCGCGGTGGCGGCGGCGGCGGTGGCGGCGGCAAGCAGGCCGGCGGCGACACCCCGAAGGCCACCAAGCAGGGCGGCGGCAAGCAAGGAGGCGGTGGCGGCAACAAGCGCGGCCGCAAGGGTGGTCGCAAGCGGTCCCAGAACAACCGGCGCAGCAAGAACCGGCGCCCCGACGTGCTGCATGACGCGCCACGGTTCTGGGGTGACGCGTCGCTGCTGCCCGAGGCGAGCCAGGACGTGCGCATCACCGACGACCCGGCGGCCGTCTCGCGGTCGCTCGGTCCACCCCCGCTGCCAGGTCACGAGGTCATCGCCGAGCAGTACTTCGGCGTCGTCTACGACCGCGCGGTGACGACCGCCGGGCTGCTGGCGGCGGCCGGCGGCCTGATCGACGCCGAGGATCTCGTCGACGAGGACTGACCGGCGTGTGACGCCGCCGTGACGCTGGGCACCAGCCCGGCGACCTGGCACGATCGCGCCGTGACCAGCCGATCCGCCGACTCGCAGCGCCTGGGGGACCTCGCGCTGCTGCGCCGTGTCCGCGATCGGATGGACCGCGAGTTCGCCCAGCCGCTGGACGTCGAGGCGCTCGCTCGAGGCATCAACGTCTCCGCCGGTCACCTCAGCCGTCAGTTCAAGGCGGCCTACGGCGAGTCGCCGTACAGCTACCTGATGACGCGCCGCATCGAGCGGGCGATGGCGCTGCTGCGGCGTGGGGACCTGAGCGTCACCGAGGTCTGCTTCGAGGTCGGGTTCTCGTCCCTCGGCACGTTCAGCACCCGCTTCACCGAACTGGTCGGCGTACCGCCCAGCGTCTACCGCCGCGAGCACGGCGACGCCACGGTGGGGATGGCCCCGTGCATCGCCAAGCGCGTCACCAGGCCGGTGAGAACCAGACCGGGGGGCAACGAGCGGAGCGAGACGGGGGACCCGGAGGATGTGGTCAGGACCCGACCGGGGGGCAACGAGCGGAGCGAGACGGGGGACCCGGTCAGGAATCGAGAAGCGTCGGGGGCGTCGTCGGACGTAGCGTGAGTCGCACAGCACGCACCGCTTCCGACACCCACGAGGCGACACCATGGACATCAGCATCAACTCGACCTTCCTGCCGCACGACGACCCGGAGGCCTCGCTGGCGTTCTACCGCGACGCCCTCGGCTTCGAGGTCCGCAAGCAGGTCGAGTACGGCGGGATGCACTGGAACACCGTCGGCCCGCCGGCCCAGCCCGACGTGAACGTCGTCCTGCACCCGCCGGGTGCCGACCCCGGTGTCACCGATGAGGAGCGACGGGTCATCGCCGAGATGATGGCCAAGGGCACCTACGCCAGTCTGCTGCTGGCCACCGACGACCTCGAAGGCGCGTTCGAGCGGATCGAGGCCAGCGGCGCCGAGATCGTGCAGGAGCCGACCGATCAGCCCTGGGGCGCGCGCGACTGCGCCGTCCGCGACCCCGCGGGCAACATGGTCCGGATCCAAGCGACGTCCTGAGCTGCTCGGGCCGCTGGTCGGCCTGAGGCCGGCCAGCACCGTCCGCCGATCCGAGCATCGCACGACCACCGCCGACCGGCGGTCAGCGACCCCTGCGCCGAACCGGCGCTGGGCCACCCCACCGCGCCACGAACCGACCCGACCCGACCGTGAGAGGAACCGCCGATGACCGCCATCCAGGCCATCACCCTCGAGGTCGCCGACCTCGCCACCGCCGAGGCGTTCTACGCCACGTTCCTCGGTCCGGACATCCCGGTCCACCTGCGCACCTCGCAGGCTGCGACGTCCGGGTTCCGCGGCTTCACGTTGTCCCTCGTGGTCCCCCGGCCGGCCGACGTCGACCGGCTCGTGGACGCCGGGATCGAAGCCGGCGCGACGGCGCTCGCGAGCAAGCGGTTCTACGTGGACCGTGGGCTCGCCGTCGACCGGAGCTTCGGGCGCAAATACGTGCAGTTCGAGGCGCCAGCGGGAGCGGTCAGGCTGGCACTCTACGGGCGCCGGGCCCTCGCGAAGGACGCCGGCGTCCCACCGGAGGGCACCGGATCGCACCGGATCGCCATCGCCAGCGGGGCCGGACCGTTCGCCGACCCGGATGGCTTCGTCTGGGAGGCCATCTCGGACGTCCCCACCCGGACCAGGAACGGCGTCGTCGAGTGACCGTACGCCCTACGGTTCGCCACTGAGATCGAACGGCGGTCCCCCGCCGAACCACGGAGACACGATGAGCACGGTCACCGAGACCAGCGCCGAGCAGGAGCTGCACCCCGCCGACAGCCACGATCTGATCCGCGTCCAGGGTGCGCGCGAGAACAACCTCAAGGACGTGAGCGTCGAGCTCCCGAAGCGCAGGCTGACGGTGTTCACCGGCGTGTCCGGGTCGGGCAAGAGCTCGTTGGTGTTCGCCACGATCGCCGCCGAGTCGCAGCGGATGATCAACGAGACCTACAGCGCGTTCGTGCAGGGCTTCATGCCGACGCTCGCGCGGCCCGAGGTCGACCTGCTCGACGGTCTGACGACGGCGATCATCGTCGATCAGGAGCGGATGGGCGCCAACCCCCGATCCACCGTCGGCACCGTGACCGACGCCAACGCGATGCTGCGCATCCTGTTCAGCCGGCTCGGCCAGCCGCACATCGGCCCGCCGGGGGCGTACTCGTTCAACGTCCCCTCGGTGAAGGCGACCGGTGCCATCACCGTCGAGCGTGGCGGCAAGACCAAGGCCGAGAAGGCCACCTTCAACCGGCTCGGTGGGATGTGCCCACGCTGCGAAGGGATGGGCAACGTCAGCGACATCGACCTGACCGCGCTGTACGACGCGAGCAGGTCGCTGGCCGACGGCGCGCTGACGATCCCGGGCTACAGCATGGACGGCTGGTACGGCCGGATCTTCGGTGGCGCCGGACTGCCGATGGACAAGCCGATCGCGACGTTCACCAAGAAGCAGCTGCACAAGCTCCTCTACGAGGAGCCGACCAAGATCAAGGTGGACGGGGTCAACCTCACCTACGAGGGCGTGATCACCAAGATCCAGAAGTCGATGCTCTCGAAGGACGTCGAGTCGCTGCAGCCCCACGTCCGCCGCTTCGTCGAGCGGGCGGTGACCTTCACGACCTGCCCCGACTGTGACGGCACCCGGCTCGCCCCGGAGGCGCGGTCCTCGAGGATCGCGGGCGAGAACATCGCCGACGTCTGCGCCATGCAGATCAGCGACCTGCGCGAGTGGGTCCGCGACCTCGACGAGCCGTCGGTCGCTCCACTGCTCACCGGCCTGCAGCACCTCCTCGACTCGTTCGTCAACATCGGGCTCGGCTACCTCTCGCTCGACCGGCCGGCCGGCACGCTGTCGGGCGGCGAGGCGCAGCGCACCAAGATGATCCGTCACCTCGGCTCGGCGCTGACCGACATCACCTACGTCTTCGACGAGCCGACCATCGGGCTGCACCCCCACGACATCGAGCGGATGAACCAGCTGCTGTTGCAGCTGCGCGACAAGGGCAACACCGTGCTGGTCGTCGAGCACAAGCCCGAGACGATCACGGTCGCCGACCATGTCGTCGACCTCGGTCCCGGCGCCGGCACCGCCGGCGGCACGATCTGCTTCGAGGGCACCGTCGAGGGGCTGCGGGCCAGCGACACCATCACCGGGCGCCACCTCGACGACCGCGCGACGCTCAAGGAGACGGTGCGGACAGCGACCGACGTGCTGGAGGTCCGCGGCGCCGACACCCACAACCTGCGGGACGTCGACGTCGACATCCCACTCGGGGTGCTCGTGGTCGTCACCGGGGTGGCAGGTTCGGGCAAGAGCTCGCTGATCCACGGCTCGGTGTCCGAGCAGGACGGCGTCATCGCGATCGACCAGGGGGCGATCAAGGGATCACGGCGCAGCAACCCGGCCACCTACACCGGGGCGCTCGAGCCCATCCGCAAGGCGTTCGCCAAGGCCAACGGCGTCAAGCCGGCCCTGTTCAGCTCCAACTCGGAGGGCGCCTGCCCCACCTGCAGCGGCGCCGGCGTCATCTACACCGAGCTCGGTGTCATGGCCACCGTCGAGTCCGTGTGCGAGGACTGCGAGGGCAAGCGGTTCCAGGCGTCGGTGCTGGAGTACACCCTCGGCGGGCGGAACATCGCCGACGTGCTCGCCATGCCGGTGGCCGCGGCGGAGGCGTTCTTCGCCGACGGCGAGGCTGCCACGCCGGCCGCGCACCGGGTGCTGCACCGGCTCGTCGACGTCGGCCTCGGCTACCTGAGCCTCGGCCAGCCGCTGACCACGCTGTCCGGCGGCGAGCGGCAGCGTCTGAAGCTCGCCACCCGTATGGGCGAGAAGGGTGGCGTCTACGTCCTCGACGAACCGACGACCGGCCTGCACCTCGCCGACGTCGAGCACCTGCTCGGACTGCTCGATCGGCTCGTCGACGCCGGCAAGTCGGTCATCGTCATCGAACACCACCAGGCAGTCATGGCGCACGCCGACTGGATCATCGACCTCGGCCCTGGCGCGGGGCATGACGGTGGCCGGATCGTCTTCGAGGGCACCCCGGCCGACCTCGTCGCGGCCCGCAGCACCCTCACCGGCCAGCACCTGGCCGACTACGTCGGCTGACCAACCGGGTGACCCCGGGTGCCTGCGGGCGCCGGTTCAGTCCTTGCTGATGATGGTCGTCCCGGTCGAGACCATGTCGTAGAGCTCGATGACGTCCTTGTTGAACATCCGGACGCACCCGTTGGAGGACGCGGTGCCGATGGAGGCCTCGTTCGGGGTGCCGTGGAAGCGGATCAGCGTGTCCCCACCGCCGGGGCGGTTCCAGTTGAGGGCCCGGGCGCCGAGCGGGTTGTCGGGCCCCGGGCCGATGCGCTCCGGCATGTCCTTGCCCCACCGGTCCCGCGCGGGGTTGACCCAGGTCGGCTCGTAGCGCTTGGCGCCGACGACGAACGTGCCCTTCGGGGTCGGGCTGTTGTTGGTCCCGATCGCGACGGGCCAGGCCTTGCGCGCCTCACCGCCCTCGTACAGCGTGACCGTCGTGGTCGAGTGGTCGACGACGAGCACCTGCCGGAACGCGTCAGCCGTGATCGTCGGGCGGACCGTCCGCAGCTCGAGCTCGACACGATCGGCAGCGCCGTCGAGGGCGGCGTGGACCTTCGCGAGCGCTTCGGCGCGGTCGACGGCGGCGCCGTTGCGTTCGGGGGTGACCTTGAAGCCACCGTTGGAGAGGTCCAGCGAGGCGTTCCGGGCGGGCACGGCCGATCCGGCGGTGACCGTGTCGAGGACGGCGCCGATGCGCTCGTCGGCGACGGTCAACGCGACGTCGAAGCTCGGCGGGTCCCCGTCGCTGGTCGCAGCCGCGAGGGCAGCAGCGACCAGCGGGTCCACCTCCGGGTCGGCCCCGAGCTCGCGGCCGGTGATCGTCTCGGTGCGGCCGTCGAGCGAGACGGTGACGGCTCGGTCCAGCGCGACGTCGACGGCCGCACCGACATCGTGGGCGACCTGCTCGGCGATGTCGGTGGTGATGGCCGGGGCGGCGGTGGTCAGCGGGACGGTCAGCTCGGTGCCGTCGCCGGTGACGATCTCGGTCAGCGCCAGGACGGCCTCGTCCTGCTCGACGTCGCGACCATCACGGCCCTCGACGGTGACGGTGACCGCGCCGTCGACCCAGCCGACCTCGGCGTCCCGGGGCGCGCGATCGAGGTCGTGCGCGATCGTCGCCACGAACGCGGCGACCTCGTCCTCGGGGACGGAGACGGCCACGTCGCTGACCAGCCCGTCGGTGGATCCGAGCCACCGCAGCTTGACCAGATCGGCGAAACCGAGGTCGTCGGCCCGCGCCGCCGCCGCGGTCACGACCGCGTCCAGGTCGGTGACCGCCCCGAGGTCCCGTGGCGTGGTCTCCCAGGACAGGTCGCCGTGGGTCACCGTGATGGTGCGGTCGAGCGTGGGGGCGAGGTGGGCGGAGACGGTCTCGATCGCCTCCTCGACGCTGGTGTCACCGACGGGCACGGACGAGATCGTGGTCCCCGGCAGCAGCTGCGCCCCGTCACGGACCGTCGCGCCGTAGGCCCACGCCGATGCGCTGAGCGCAGCCACCGTCGTCACCATCAGGACGGCGACGACGAGGACGGCCACGATGCGCGGGCGGAGCCAGCGCGACGTAGTGGAGCTGACGGTCATCGTGCGATCCCCCGTGAGGTGTGTGCCGGCGGCCGAAGGTAGCGACGCCGCCTCGAGCCGGCGCTCAGCACCGCTTCGGAGGGGACGCGGCGTGCGCTGCGACCGCCGGGAGCTCGCGGCCCAGGGCCCCGTGCAACCTCGGGGCGTCGTCCTGCGTCTGACCTTGCCCGGAGCTGCTGTCCGTCACCCGGTCACGGCGACCGTGCCCCGCATCGCCGGGTGGATAGCGCAGGCGTAGGTGTACTCACCGGCATCCTCGAAGGTGTGGCTGAAGGTCTCGCCGCTCGGGATGCTCCCCGAATCGGGCCCGTCGTCGAAGGTGACCGTGTGCGCCGCGGCACCCGTGTTGGTCCAGGTGAGGTGGTCACCGACCGACACCTCGAGCGCGTCCGGCTCGAACCCGTTGTCAACGATGTCGACCTCTGCCGCGACGTCCTCACCGACGTCCCCACCGGCATCGGTGTCGTCGATGCCCGCGTCCTCGGCCCCCGCACCATCGTCATCGCCGCACCCCGCGAGGAGCCCCGCGAGGAGCAGCCCCGCCGCCACGGTGCGCGTCAGCCTGCGTCGGTGTTGTCCCACGGATGGTCCTCTCGTCCCACGAGGGGATCGGCGGCGTACCCCGGCAGCCCCGCACGATCCCCGTGCCGGCCGCCCACCACACCGTCCCGACCCGCGGACAGCAAACACACCGACGGGTGGCGCTCGCGGGGATCGACCCACCGCACACGCCCGGCCGCACGGGTCCCGGACGTGGCACCCCTGCGACCCCGACGGCACCTTCGATGTCGAACGCGTGCGTGTCCACGTGGAGGTCGCGAGTGGCGCCGACCAGCACAGCTGCGGAGCTGATCCCGGACGACGCCACGCTGGAGCAGCTGCGCACGATCGCAGCATCCTGCACGGCGTGCGACCTGCACCGCACCGGGACGCGGACCGTCTTCGGCGAGGGCGCGGCGGCCGCAGCGCGGTTGGCGGCCGGCTCAGACTGAGCGCGAGGTCCCGCCCGCGTCGCTGCCACCGAGCACCCGGTCGGTCAGCGCCTCCACCTCTTCGGGGGTCGGCATCGCGGGTTGCGCTCCCCAGCGAGTGGTCGCAGCGCCGGCCACCCGAACGGCCCAGCGGGCCGCCTCCACGAGCGTGAGATCGCGGCTCAGACCGTCGGCCAGCGCGCCGCAGAAGGCATCACCTGCGCCGGTCGCGTCCACCGCCGTGACGGCACAGGCGGGGAGGTGCTCGATGGTGTCGCCGTCGAGGACGAGCGCACCGTCGGCCCCGAGGGTCACCACCACCGCCATCCCTCGTGGCAACCGTTCTGCCGCGGTGACCGCCTCGTCGATGGTGCGTGGGGTGGCCGTCCCCGCCAGCACCCCCAGCTCGCTGCGGTTGGGGGTCAACACGTCGACGTTCGCCAGGGTGGTGGCTGGCAAGGCCACCGCCGGGGCAGGGTTCAGGACCACGGTCCCCCCTGCCTCGGCGACGGCCGCGGCGACGGCGTCGAGCGGCACCTCCAGCTGCACGAGCGTCACCGCTGCGTGACGCAGGAACGTGCCCGCTGTCTGGACGTCGCCGACCGTGACACGGGCGTTGGCCCCGGGGCTGACCGCGATGGTGTTCTCACCGGCAGCGTCGACGGTGATGAGGGCGATGCCACTCGGCGCATCGGGCGTGGTACGGACGTTGGCGGTGTCGACGCCTGCCGCGCGAAGCGAGTCGAGCAGCAGCCGACCGGGGTCGTCATCGCCGACGCGGCCGATCATGGCCACGCGCCGTCCGAGGCGCCCGGCAGCGACCGCCTGGTTGGCGCCCTTGCCTCCGGGTGCGCGTAGGTGGTCGCCACCGAGCACGGTCTGTCCCGGTCGAGGCAGCGCTTCGACCGGGACCACCAGGTCGACGTTGGCACTGCCCACGACCGCGACGTCGTAGCGAGCCGGGTCGTCGGTCATCGTCAGCCCTCCGGGAGATCGTCGTCGACGTTACGCGTCGGGAGGCCCACGACACGTGGGGGCGAAGGTCCCACGGGGCCGGTGACCAGCGGCGGCCGAGCGGTGGCCTCCGCCCGTGGGAGCCCACCCCTACGTCACCGACACTTCCCACAACGGCGCAGCCACCAGGGACGCGCCCCCAGCCCCACCCCGAGAAAGGCGAGACCGATGAGCGTCATCAACACCCCCGACGTCACCACCCCCCGCGGCGAGGCACCTGCTGCCGAGCTGAAGCTCAGGCCCAACCGCCTGTTCACCTTCGTCGCCATCTTCGCGATGGTCATCGGCTTCGGCTCGGTGCTCGGCGGCATCGCCGGCGCGACCTTCACCTACCGCCAGGCGGCGGTGGAGAACATCACCACCCCGGACGACGCGATCTTCCCCGAGGTGCCCGTCCGCGGTCCGCTGTCGATGTACGCCCAGTCCGACATCATCACCCACCACCAGCTCGAGCGGACCGAGGGTCTGCGTTACGCCGAGATGGACCGCATGGTCCCGATGGTCGACGAGGCCGGCGAGGTCGTCCTCGATGAGGCTGGCGAAGCGGTGATGGTCCCCAACGAGACACGGCTCAGCTGGATCGACGCCACCTCGCTGACCACCGTCCTCAACCTCGGCATCATGGCCTACGCCCTGGCGGCCTTCGCCATCGTGATCGGCCTCACCCTGGCGGCCCTGGGCTTCATCGTCCTCAAGCTCCGTCGCAGCGCCGTCGCCTTCTGATCCGACCCGAACCCAACCCCGAAGCAGAGGGCCGGTCGACATCCCGTCGACCGGCCCTCCGGCGTGTGCGGGTCGTAGGTCTCAGTCGACACCGGGCACGGACATGGCCTCCGCGATCGGCAGCAGATCGTCGAGCCACGGCTGTTCGGCCGGCCGGTCGGCGTCCTCCGCGAGCAGCTCCGTCAGCTGATCGAGGGGGGTGAAGGCCACCCGGCCACGCTGCAGCCCGATCATGGCCCCGGCGGTGTCACCGGCCTCGATCGCCTCGATCAGGTGCCCGACGCACCGGACGGCCAGCCGGGTCGCCTGGATGCGATCGAACGGTGAGGGGTCCCCGCCCTGCTGGAGGTGGCCGAGGATGGACGCGCGGGCGTCGAAGTGGTCCCCGCTCTCCTTCTCGAAGACCGACCGGACGAACTCGGTGGTGTAGACCGGATCGGCGTTCTCGCTGCGGATGAGCAGCCCGAGCTGCTGTCCCTCGTCGAACGCGGCGCTCAACGCGTCGACGTCGTCGTGCAGCTGCCGGAGGGTGATGCCGCGTTCGGGCAGGTAGACCCGCTCGGCGCCCGTCGCCAGCGCGCTGGTGAGGCCGAGGTAGCCGGAGTCCTTGCCCATCACCTCGACCACGAAGCACCGTCGTGAGGCCACCGCTGACCGCTTGATCTTGTCGACGTCGCTGACGATGGCGTTGAGCGCCGTGTCCGTGCCGACCGTGAGGTCGGTGCCCGGCAGGTCGTTGTTGATCGTGGCAGGCAGACACACGATCGGCAGATCCAACGCGGGGTGGATGTCGCGGGCGGCCTGCAGGGCGTGCGAGGCCAGGTAGCCGGTCAGGCCGCCGATCATCAGGAGCCCATCGATGCGGTGCTCGGCGATCTGCTCGGCGATCCGGGCGACGTCGGCCTCGTCGGGGACCCACCGTCGGGTCCCGAGCTCGGCACCTCCGCGCGAGACCCAGCCGCTGACCGACATCCATCCGAAGGGCTCGACCCGACCGTCGCGCAGGCCCTTGAAGCCGCGGTCGACCCGCAACATCTCGTGACCGCTGTCGAGGCCGATGCGGACAGCTGCGCGCACGGCGGTGTTCATGCCGGGCGCGGGGCCCCCGCCGTGGAGGACGGCGATGCGCAGCGGGCGCTTGCCGGCACGCTCGCCCTCCTCCGGTGGGCGTGGCTGAGCCCGGACCAGGGTGCGCAGGGTCGCGTGCGATTCCACGAAGCTGCCCCCGCGCAGCTCCATCGCCTCCTCGTAGCGCTTCTGCTGGATCAGGTCGGCGACCGCGTGGGTGCGTTCGATGGCCTCGAGCAGGTCGGAGGTGGTGATGCGGTTCTCGCGGATACCGACGAGCTTGGCGGGCTCGTCGGGTCCGAGCGCGAGCAGCTCGTGCACGGCCCGGTGACCGCACCGCGTGCCGAGGTTGCGGTCGAACGCCGAGGCGGCACCGCCGCGCTGCACGTGACCGAGGATGGTGACGCGGGTGTCCTCACCGAGCCCCTGTTCGAGGGCCTCCTTGACCTGGTCGGCGGTGATGGGTTCGCCCTGCCAGTCGTGGGCGCCCTCGGCGATGACCACGATGTTCTGGCGGCGTCCGACGCGACGTCCGGCCTCCACGGTCCGGCTCAGCGACCTGGCCCAGTCGTCGGTGTTCGGCGGACGTTCGGGGACGAAGATCCAGTTCGCCCCGGTCGCCAGGCCCGACATCAGGGCGAGGTACCCGCAGTTGCGGCCCATGACCTCGATGACGAAGGAGCGCTGGTGGCTGGAGGCGGTGGCGTGGAGGGCGTCGATGGCCTCCGTGATCCGGTGGAGGGCCGTGTCGGCCCCGATGGTCATGTCCGTCCCGAACATGTCGTTGTCGATCGAGCCGACCATGCCGACCAGCCGCAGGTGCGGGTGCGCGGCCGCGGTGTCCTCGTCGATGTCACCTTCCTCGACGAGTTCGGCGAGCAGTTCGGGCCACTCGGTCCGGAAGGTGTCGGCGCCGGTGAGGCTGCCGTCGCCGCCGATGACGATGAGGGCGTCGATGCCACGCTCGACGAGGTTGCGGGCGGCCTGGCGACGTCCGTCACGGGTGCGGAACGCCTCGGATCGGGCCGTGCCGATCGCGGTCCCGCCCTGCTGCAGGATGCCCCCGACGTCAGCGGAGGTCGCGGGGACGATCGCCGCCCCGCCGTCCACGAGCCCGCGGTACCCCTCGTAGACGAGGTTGACCTCGACCCCGGCGGCGAGGCCGGTGCGGACGACGGCGCGGACGGCGGCGTTCATCCCTGGGGCGTCACCGCCGCTGGTGAGCACGGCGATGCGCGAGGGGGCGGTCGACTCTGGCACGGGAGCTCCGGGACGCGTGGGAGCGCCTACCTATACCGCACGCGGCGCCGCGGCAAGGACCGACCCACGAGGGCGGCGTGTTGCGGACCTGCGTGCGCGCCTGGACGTAGCATCCGGGGGCTGTCCGTCTCGTCGCGGTGAGGAGGGTCCGTGGCACGGATCACGCTGGACCCGGAGGACGTCAACCAGTCGGTCGAGGTCACGCTGACCGACGGGCGGACCGTCGTGCTCGCCGATGCCGACGCGAGGTTGCTGCGGCGGGTGGCCCGGCAGCTGCACACCCACCGGTCGAGCTACGAGGCGGCGTTCGCACCCGACGACGAGGCGACCGCCCGGCGCGTGGCCGACGGCGAGGTGCCGCTGGCGGAGGTCGCCCCGCTTCACCGGCGGATCGCGGAGCTGCTCGATGCGGCGGCGGCACGCGGTGGGCGGGGCCCCTCCGCGGTCGACCCGGTCGAGCTGCTGCAGACCCGGACTTGGACCTCCTCATCAGGTGCAGTCGAGCAGCTCGACGAGCTGACTCCGACGCACCGTCGCAACCTGCGTGCCTGGCTCGAACGCAGCTCCGACGGGCTGCGTGACCGCTTCGACGAGGCGGACCTGACCGAGCGGCAGCGCGGCCAGGTCGTGGACGCCGATCCGTGGGTGGCAGGCACGCCGGTCTACCGGCGGTTGGCGGAGCTGATCGCGAACGAGAGCCCGCTGGAGCAGGCTCGGGACCAGGCGCGACAGGTGGTGCGCCACCTGGAGTACGAACGGCAGGGACGCTGGCCCGACCGCTGAGGCCCCACGCGCCCGGATGCCGTCTGATGACGGCATCCGCGTCACGAGGCCGCGGTCAGTTCGATCGACGTGGTGATCTCGATGGCTGCACGGATCGAGCGCGCGACGGGGCAGCGGTCGGCGTGGAAGCCGAGGACCCGGTCGATGGCGTCGCGGTCGGCGTCCTCGTCGACCTCGAGGGTGTAGGCGGCGTGGACGCGTTTGAGGACGAGCGTCTTGCCCTCGAGTTCGACCTCGCCGGTGATGTCGGATCGGAGACGACCGCCTCCGGCGGGGATGCCTCGTGCTTCGAGAGCACCCCCGAGCGTCCCGGTCAGTCAGCCGCCCGCTGCGGCGACCAGGTAGTCGATCGTGGTCGCGTCAGGCGGGAAGTCGTCGGGGTCCACGCCGTAGTGGGCTGCGATGTCACCGTGGACGCCGAAGGTCACGGGGTCGGCGCGTCCGGGCAGCATCGCGGTGCGCAGCGGCCCGCGTTCGCGCACGATGCGGACCTTCGAGGTGTAGGCGACGTCGGCCATCGGCATCCTCCGGGGCGGTGCCTCCACCCTGGCTGGCCGAGCACCCGCTGTCCAGTCCGGTCGGTGCCGCCCGGTCAGTTCGGGTCGTTCTCGGGGCGCCACTTGATGGAGCAGCCGACCGCGGGCCACTGGTGCTCGTCGGGACGGTCGCCGGTGAGCAGCCGGTCGATGGCAGCCCGTAGCTCGTCACCGGTGGCGGGCGGACCGCCGGGTCGTGTCGCGTCGATCCGGCCCCGGTAGGCAAGCCGGCGCTCGCGGTCGAACACGAAGGTGTCGGGGGTGCATGCCGCGCCGTAGGCGAGGGCGATGCGCTGGCTGCCGTCGAACAGGTACGGGAAGGGGAAGCCGACGTCCCGCTTCTGCTCCGCGAGCCGGTCCGGGTGGTCGTCCGGCTGTCGGTCAGGGTCGTTGGCGGCGATCGCGACGAACGAGACCCGCCCGTCGTCGGCGTAGCTGGCGGCGAGGGCCGCGATGGCGTCCTGGGTGTGCACCACGTAGGGGCAGTGGCGGCAGAGGAACATCACCACGAGGATGTCACCGTCGAGGTCGTCGCGCGTGACGGTCATGCCGTCGGTGACGTCGGGCAGGGCGAAGTCCGGGGCCTCGGTCCCGAGCTCGAGCATCGTGGAGTTCGCGGCCATCGTTCTCGTCCTCTCTCCTGCGTCATCGGTCGTGGGTGGCATCGTGGGTGGCGCCGGATCCTGCCCGGTCAGCTTCCGGCGGTGGTCCGCACCGCACGACGCTCGATCACCGGCACCTCCACCACCACCTGCGGCCCCTCGAAACTGCCCAACTCGAACTCCCCCGCCAACACCGGACCCTCCACGGTGTACCACGCCTCGTACACCACCCGCGCCGACACCTCGAACACCTCACCCTCACCGTTCAGATGCACCGGCGTGTGCGTGAACGTGTGCGTGCATCCCACGCCGACGGCCGCAAACCCGCCGACCACACACTCCCCCGCCCCTCACACACCCGCGGCTCGGACCCATCCCCCGGCACGAACCGGCTCGACACCGGCACCACCCACGCCGTCACCGTGAACTGCCCCGCCGACACCGACCCCGACAACCCCTCGAACGCCCCCTCATCCACCGCCAAGTACATCGGGAACCCCGTCAACACCTCCGACCCCAACGGCGGCGCAGTCACCAACCCCGGCACCGGCGGCTCCAGGCGCCTGAAGGCTTCGCCGATCATCCCTAGGACGTTCTCATCGTTGGTGAACGGTGAACCCGGCACGTACCACCGCCACTGCTCTCCGTCACCACAGTCGCGGATGAAGTAGACAGCACCGGCCGGGACGCCTGCCGTGATCGCGACATCGACCTGCGGGTCGAAGGAGGGCGGCACAGCTCGGTATGTACAAGGCCGTGGCGGGTGGACGCGAGCGAACTCCACCAGCCCCTCGACATCGTCAGGGACCCTCACCTCGAGCTGGACGCCCTCACGCTCGATGACCGCCCCTCCACAGGCGGTGGCGAACCCGGAGCACGGGCTCCGCGGTTCCTCGTCGTCCGTTGGATCGCTCTCCTGCGCAGCGACACCAGGGGCCGATGCGAGCACGAGAAGTGAACCGACGAGGATGCCCTTCACAGAAGCGACGCCCTTCGCGTGGTGGACCTCACGCACAGCCGTCCTCCCCCGACCGCCCGCCGACCTCGACCGCGTACGTCTCGAGGCGCTCATCGACCATCACCACGTCGTAGCGGACCTCCAGGATGACGTCGGTGACCTCGACAGCTTCGACGAGCTCGCCTGTCGCGACGTCGTAGAGGCCGGTCCGCGGTCCGTACCGGCGACACTCCTCCACGATCCCGGGACCACCGCTCGCCTCGACCACCCGAACCCAGGCGACCTCAGCATCCGGGGACAGTGAGACCCGGCCCTCGGCCCGGAACCTGTCTGCAGTCGCCCGGGCCTCGTCGAGTGCCGCCCCCGCGAGGACTCGCTCCAACTGATCCAGGTCGTAGTCGATATCCGCGAAGGCTTGCTGCGTCGCCTCGTAGACCCGTGCGTGCAGGTCGAGGAACGCCTGCTGTTCG
Organism: Nitriliruptor alkaliphilus DSM 45188; assembly: GCF_000969705.1. Taxonomy (GTDB): domain Bacteria; phylum Actinomycetota; class Nitriliruptoria; order Nitriliruptorales; family Nitriliruptoraceae; genus Nitriliruptor; species Nitriliruptor alkaliphilus. The sequence goes on along the minus strand of NZ_KQ033901.1, from coordinate 5,497,958 downwards.
TCAACGGGGATGTCGGAGTCCGGGTCGGGCTCCAAAGGAGGCAGGGGTGGGTAGAGCGGCTCCTCGTCGTCGTCGGGTGGCGGCGGGTCGGGGTCCTCGGTGACCTCGACCGGTGGTTCGGTCTCGACCGGCGCCGCCGTGCCGTCGTCGTCGGTCAGATCGAGGGCACCGTCATCGCCGGAACACCCCGCCACCACCACACCCACGACCGCGGCCACAGCCACCACGTGCCGCGTACGCACCGGACCACTCCCCCCGTCGGGACCTGTCGGCCGCCAGCCAGGCTAGTCACCGGTCGACCGCCGGTCACCGGCAGGTTCGAGCGCCTGTGGACGAGCACCGGCGCGCCCGTTCTCCACAGGCCAACAGCGGTCCGTCTCGGTCGCCTCGTGGTCCCGAGGCAGGCTCACCGTTCACCGACGATTGGACCGATGTGCGACCCGCGACGACCGAGCGACGTCCGCTGATGATCGCCCTCGCGCTCTGCCTGGGTTCGCTCGGATGCGACACCGGAGGCGACCTGCGACCTGGAGACGCCGCGCCCAGCGCTACCGCGACCCCGGCGGCGTCGGATCCGGCAGCCACCGCCGCCGGCGACCCCACACCACACGTCGAGGACCAGACCCAGGCCATCGATCTGGCGTGCGCCACCGCGGCCCGCGTGGTCGCGGGGGAATCCGACTACGCCGACCTCGACGACGCCGACAGGTTCGAGGCACACCTTCGCGACCACGGCGCACTGCTCGAGGAACTAGCGCCGCAGATCGAAGCGCTCGGAAGTCCGCGTGACGTCAGCCGAGCAGGCGATCTCAGGTGGTTGGGGGCCACGGCTCGGTCCCTCGCCGAGGAGCTGGGGACCCACCGTGCCGCCAACACCGACCTGCCCGTCGAGCGAGTGGCCGAGGTGCTGACCGAGATCGACTGGATGACCGAGGTCATGGCGGAGCTACGCCTGTGGGAGCTCGCGGTCTGCGAGGACCCGGCGGGGATCTCGATCACCCCGGGCGAGATCGACGGCACGCCGCACAACCAGGTGGACGTGGAACCGAGCCCCTGGTTCGGAAGACCTGACGAGGACTGACGCCGCGAACTAGCGGATGGTCAGTCCCGCGGCGACGGTCGCGCCGAGCTCCCAGCACGCCTCGAGGTCCGCACGTTCCGGCGAGCCGAGGACCGTGACCGGGGCCCGCGCAGGCTCCCACCCGAGGCCCTTGGCGATCGCGGAAACCGCCCGGACCGCACCCTCGGTGTCCTCGTTGCCGTGCACGAACAGCCCGTAGGGACGGCGCTGCGTCGTGTGCAGACACGGGTAGTAGACGCGGTCGAAGAAGTGCTTGAGCGCCCCGGACATGTACCCGATGTTGGCCGGTGTCCCGAGGACGTACGCATCCGCTTCGAGCACGTCCACGTCCGGGCAGGTCAGAGCGGGCCGGGTGACCACCTCGACCCCCTCGATGGCGTCGTCGGTGGCGCCGTCCACGACCGCTTCCAGCAGGCTCGCCGTGCTCGGCGACGGGGTGTGGTGGACGATCAACAGTCTCGGCATTGACCGCTCCTCGGTCGCTACGTCGTCTCGCCGGTCGTGGGGATCAGGCTTCCGCGGCGACCACGGGGCGTTCGAGCACCGCGAGGATCTCGTCGTGAGCATCCACGTCGACGACCTGCTCGAGGTCGGTGACGCGCACATCTCCGAGCTGGAAGGCGAGCATCCCCGCTGTGACCGCACCTCGCGCCGCGCTGACCGCCGCATCCCCGTCGAGCAGGCGAGGTGAGCGCATGCGGAACCCGTCGCTGTGACGGATCGCGTCGTGCGGCTGCACCAGCCCGACGAACACCGGGCCGGGGGCACGGTTGTAGGCCGCCACCTCGCGGCGGATCCGGGTCTCGAGCAGGTCGCCGACGGTCGCCCTCACCGGCAGATCGGCGAGGTGGCTGCGGCCGAGTTCGCGTCCCACCCGGGTGACGTCACGCATCAGGATCTCGCTCATCCACGTCCATCCTCGGGTACCGCCATGCGAGCCGGCGAGGCGCGACGACGCAACCCAGCCGTGGTGCGGTGCCGCACGCCCTTCGGTGCACGAACAGAGGGCCAGCTCATCGAGCTGGCCCTCCGGGGAAGCCGCGACGCTCAGCCGGCCTCGATCGCCGCCCGCTCGCCGCTGTCCACGGTCACCGGGATACGACGCGGCTTGGCCGATTCCAGGACCGGGACCTTGATGCTCAGCACGCCGTGGTCGTAGGCGGCCTCCAGCGCGTCTGCGTCGAGGCTGTCACCGAGGAAGACCTGCCGCGTGAACACCCCCTGCGGACGCTCGCTGACGATCAACTGGTCGACGCCCGAGCGGTCGACGCTGCGCCGAGCCGAGATGCTCAGCACGTTGCGCTCGACCGTCAGCTCGATCGACTCGGGGTCGATGCCGGGAAGGTCGAGGTCGATGCGCAGCTCGTCACCCTGCCGGTAGGCGTCCATGGCCATCGTGCGGGACGACGGCTCGTCTCCCAGGAGCGACGCCGCCACACGGTCGATGTCACGGAACGGATCCCAACGCATCAGCATGAACAGTCACCTCCAGGATCGGTCGATCGGTGTCAGGTCGGTCGCCGCACGGTGCCCCGCGCGGACGATCCACCCTCGTCAACGAGCCGCCCTCCCCGGCGCTTCCTGGGTGTCGCCGCCCCGACGCAGCGAGGTTGCGCCGGCCCGACGCAGGCCTGCGGTCGACCATCGCGTCGCGTCCTCGCACGCTGGTTGGTCTAGCTTCCAGCCGGCGCGACCACCGGAGGGTGCCGATGTCGGCGGACGGGTTCGGCGGGCTGGAGGTGGGCACCTCGCTCGGGACGAGCGACTGGGTGACCATCGACCAAGGCATGATCGACGCGCACGCCGACACGACGGGTGATCGCGACTGGATCCACAACGACGTGGACCGGGCGACCCGGGAAGGACCGTTCGGGGCGCCGATCGCGCAGGGCTCGCTGCTGATCGGCAACCTCGTGCGCATGCAGGAGCAGGTGGTGCGCGCCACCGCGGACGTCGGGCTGGCGTACGCGCTGAACTACGGCTTCGATCGCGTCCGGTTCGTCCACCCGGTCCGTGCCGGCGAACGGATCCGCGCACACCTCCAGTTGGCCGACCTGCGCCCCCGCGACGACGGCGCCAGGGTCGTGACCCTCGAGGTCACCGTCGAGATCGAAGGCCGGGACCGCCCCGCCGTGGTGGCGGCGTGGCTCGGACTGCTCCCCACCTGACGGCACGCCGGCCCGGATCCTCAGGCTGGCGTCAGCTGCCGGTCGCTCCGACCGACGTGTCCACGGTCTCGATGTGGGTGACGGGGACCTCGACCGCCCGTTCGATCCGGCTGACGGCATCGAGTCGCAACCAGCGCGACACGCCGGCCGGCAGCGTCGAGACGATGACCTCGTCGACCTCGACGCCTCGACGCAGCACGTCGAGCACGGCGTCGACGGGCCGGTGGTCGCCGACCTCGCCGGTCACCTCGACACCGAGCGCCTCGAACCGCTTCAGCGCCTCACCCAACCGGCTCTTGGCGAGCTTGCGGTCGCTGAACTCGTCGTGGAACGCCACCGTCGGATCGGCGCTGGCCGGGACGACGACGTGGACCGCGCACGGGCCTTCGGCGACGCACGACCGCAGCCGCTCCATCAACTGCTCGCCGCCGAGCGTCTGGTTGGCAACGACGAGGTATCGGCGCACCTCGCACCTTCCTGTCGGTCGCGACCGACCGTACGTACCTCCCCCGGCGAGGGGAAGGGCGACCGGCCGCTTCGAGCAGGAACGAAGCCACGACCCGTGTCGCCGCGCACCCGGCCAGCTGGCCGTCACGCGGCTGCGGACGAGGCCCCTCGGGCGTAGGGTCGGAGGCGATGCCGGCGGCGCGCCGGCGGACCCGACAGAGGAAGGAGCGAGCGTGCGTGTCGAGGGACTGACCGACGAGGACATCACCGTGGCGCCCGTGGGTGGCGCGACCATCACCGCCGACACGGCCGACGGCGACGCGACCGACACCGCGGACGGCGACGCCGGTGACGCCGACGGCACCGACGCGGGGGACGGCGACGCCGGCGACGGTGACGCGACGGACACGACCGACGGCGATGCCGCCGACAGCGACGGTGCCGACGCCGACGGGACCGACGCCTGAGCTCGGGCATGGCGGACCGCGCGTCAGCGCTGACCCGACTGGTCGGTGATGCCGACCGGTTCCTCGACGAGCGCTTCGGCCGTGCCCCGCTCCACGTCCGGACCGGCGATGCGGCGGCCTTCGACGGGCTGCTGAGCCTGGACGACGTCGACCGGCTGGTCGCGGCGACGGGCCTCCGGGCGCCGTCGTTCCGGCTCGTCCGCGACGGCCGGACGCTGCCCCGTTCGGCGGTGACCCGGTCGGTGCGGATCGGATCGCGGCCCGTCTCGGACCTCGTGGACGTCCAGGCGGTGCACCGCGAGTTCGCAGCGGGGGCCAGCATCGTCCTGCAGGGCCTGCACCGCTCGTTCGCGCCGGTCGCCGAGCTGTGCCGCTCCCTCGAGGTCAGCCTTACCCATCCGGTCCAGGCCAACGCCTACCTCACCCCGCCCGTCGCGCAGGGCCTGGACCTGCATGCCGACCCCCACGACGTGTTCGCGATCCAGACCCACGGGGTGAAACGGTGGGTGGTGCACCCGCCCGACGGGTCCGAGCCTTGGGATCTCGAAGTGCGGGCCGGAGACGTGCTCTACCTGCCTGCTGGGGCGCGGCACGCCGCCCAGACGCTGGACCGACCGTCGCTGCACCTGACCATCGGTGTGCGGACCACCACCTGGCGCGACGTGCTCCGCCGCGCGGTCGACGACGTGCTCGCCGAGCCGCAGCTGGACGCCCCGCTGCCGGCGGGTTGGGCCGACGATCCGGCTCGGCACGCCGAGGCACTGACGGGGCACCTGCGGGACCTCGCCGTCCGACTGGCCCGCGCGGACGCGGTGCCGCCGTTGGAAGCCTCGGCCGACGCGTTCTGGTCCCACCGCGCGCCGGACCTGAACGGCGGCCTGCGCGACGTGCTGGAGCTCGACCAGCTCGACGACACGACGCCGCTGTGTCGCCGCCCACACGCCACCTTCCGGGTCCGCACCGACGACGAGGTGGTCCGGGTCCAGCTCGGGGACCGTGAACTGCACCTGCCCCTGGCGGCCGAGGAGGCGGTCCGGCGCCTCGGTTCCCTGACCGTTCTCGTGCCGAAGGACCTCGACGACGTCGCCGACGAGCCCAGCCGTCTCGTGCTGTGCCGGCGCATGGTCCAGGAGGGACTCCTGACGTTCGCACGCGGGACCGACGGTGCGTGACGGCTGCGCCGCCCGCTCCATGCACCACGGCGAGGCGCTCCACGGCACGGCATCCCGGGCGCGCCGCTGGATCCTGTTCGAGCACCCCGGCGGGTGGGGTGAAGACGTGCTGTCGGACGCGACGCTGCCTCCCCGGATCGCGGCGCAGCTGACCCTCCTGGCGGCGAGCACCCCCGCCCGCGTCCTACTCGTGCGTCGCCCGGGCGGGACCGGCCGTCGGGCTGCGCGGGACGTACCGACCGCGCGGGCGCTGCTGGTCGGGGTATCGACGCCGACGGGCGGGTGGTTCGAGCGGTTCGACCTCACCACACCCGAGGACCTGTTCGACGTCGACCTCGCCGGGCTGGCCGGCGACCGCTCGTGCGGCGGCACGCCGGTCGATGCGCCGTTCTACCTCGTGTGCACCAACGGCAGACACGACGCGTGCTGCGCCGAGCTCGGCCGACCCGTCGTCGACGCGTTGGTGCCGCACCTCGGGGACCGGTTGTGGGAGTGCTCGCACATCGGCGGTGACCGCTTCGCCGGCAACCTCGTGTGCCTGCCATCCGGCGTGTTCTACGGCCACCTCGACCCCGAGGTCGCCGCCGCGGTCGTCCGCGCCCACGACGGCGGTGCCGTCGACCTCGACCGGTGGCGGGGCCGATCGTCGCTGCCGTTCCTCGTCCAGTCCGCCGAGGCGTTCGCGCGGCGCGAGTTCGGACTCACCCGTGAGGACGACCTGCGTTGGGTCGCCAGCCAACGGGACGGCGACCGGACCGACGCGACGTTCGTGCGGCGCGACGGCCACCGGGTGACGGTCTCGGTGCGGCGCCGGCTCGAGGACGACGAACGGCAGCTGACCTGCCGCGGCGTCCCGGTCCGGGCCCCGGTCCACGAGCTGATCGAGATCGCGGTCAGCTGACCGCTGCCTGGTCGCCGCGAGGCAGGGTGTTCAGCGGCGCGCGACGGTGCCCTGTGCGACGGCGCAGAGGTGTTCATCGTCGTCGCGCTGGTCGAACAGCTCGGCGTTGACCGTCACCAGACGGGCACCGGCTCGCACGACCTCGGCGCGGGCGATCAGCTCGTCACCCCGGGCTGGCGACAGGTAGGAGATGGTGAACCCGGCGGTGAAGACGGCCGGCCCCACCGCGGCACCCGCGGCGAAGGTCAGCACGTTGTCGGCCGCGTAGCTCAGCACCCCGCCGTGCACGACGCCGTCCTGCTGCCGGTGGTGCTCGGCGAGCGGGACCCGCAGCTCGGCCCGACCGTCGCCGAACGCGGTCAGCTGGGCACCGACCAGTCGGCTGAACGGTTGTGCGGCCAGCACGGCCTTGGCGTCGGCGAGCTGCAGGCTCGCCGGGGTGGTCGAGGTGGTCGGCCGCACCGGAGCTCCTAGAGAAGTCTTCTACTGCACTAGACTATCTCTCCATGACCGACACTCGCACCCGGATCCTCGAGGCCGCCCTCGCCTGCTTCGTCGAGCGCGGCGTGGCCGCGACGACGATCGACGCGGTGCGCGCCGCGTCGGGTGCCAGCACGGGCAGCCTCTACCACCACTTCGGTGACCGGCAGGGGCTCATCGCCGCGGTCCACGGCTGGCTGCTCGACGACTACCACGCCGGGTTCCTCGCCGTCCTCGACGACCAGGACGACCCCGTGGTCGGCGTCGCCGAGGTGGTCCGGTTCCACGTGGGCTGGTGCACCGCTCGTCCGGACGCAGCGCGCTTCCTGCTCGAGGAGCCGGGGCCGACGTCGTCGCAGCTCGGTGGCGAGGAGGTCGCAGCCGCCAACGCGGTGTTCCTCCGCCGCGTCCTCGCCTGGCTCAGGCCTCACGTCCGCTACGGAGCCGTGCGTGAGCTGGACGTGGCCACGGCCTACGCGCTGTGGCTCGGTCCGGCGCAGGAGCGGTGCCGGCTGTGGGTCCGAGGTCGCGCCGCCGAGCCGGACGAAGCGGAGATCGAGGTGCTCGCCGAGGCAGCGGTCCGCTCGCTCTGCACCCCCGAACAGCAGCGCTGAGGACGGCGACCTGCGAAGCTCGCCGGGGAACGACTCGGGGAGGCAGCCGTGAGCACGACCACGGTCGACGCGGAGCTGCTCGCTGAGCACCACGTGCGGGTGGGCAGCGACCGGCCCTGGCAGCGACGGCTGCGGCTGCTCCAGGCGTTGTGGCGCGAGGAGCAGGGCCTGCCCATCGGGGTCCATCCCCGCGGCGGGGCGGACGCTCGGCCGCTCGGCTCACGGATCGGGCTGCCTCACGCCGAACGGCACCTGGGCAACTTCCTGACCCCGACGATCCGCGAGGTCGTCCGCGCCGAACTGGTCGCCGAGGCGGTGTCGGAGGGCGAGGCGCTGGCGGTCCCCCAGCTGTACACCGACCTGCTGGCGAGCCAGCCACTGGCGTTCAACCTCTTCGGCGAGCTGAAGGCCGACCTCGACACGGCATCGGCGTGGACCCGGCACCTGTGGCCCGACCGGGTCCAGCAGGTCACCCGGATCGAGTTCGAGCACGCACCGCAGCTCGCAGCGCGCCAGCGCCTCGAGGATCACAGCGCCTTCGACGTCTACCTCGAGCACACCGTCCCCGGTGGTCGCGCCGGCTTCATCGGCTTCACCGTGACCTACCACGAGAACCTCGAGGTAGCGCCGGTCAGGAACCAGCCGCAGGCCGAGGAGGTCGCCCGGGCGTCCGGGCTGTTCGTCGACGGTGCCCTTCCGGCGCTCCGAGAACCGCCGCTCCAGCAGGTCTGGTTCGACCACCTGTTGGCGTTGTCGGTGCTCCAGTCGGACCCGGACCGTTGGTCCGGCAACGGGCTGCTGGTGTTCCTGCACCCGGTCGCGAACGCCGCCAGCTACCGGGTCGTCGACGCCTACCGGCGCCGTCTGCTCGGCAGCCGGACGTTCCAACGGACCTCCCTGGAGGAGGTGGTGGCGGCCCTGCAGCTGACCAGCGGTGCACCGTGGGTCGACGCCTTCCACCACCGCTACCTCGACTACCGCCGTGCCGACGCAGCCGGCGGCTCCGGCACGTGATCACCATCCGCCCGGCCGTGAGCGCCGACGCCGGCCCCGTCTCGTCCGTCCACACGCGGACGTGGCAGATCGCCTACCGCGGCCTGCTGCCCGACCAGGTGCTCGATCACCTCGACACCGGCCAGCGCGCGGACGGGTGGCGCGAGATCCTCGCGACGCGTGACGGGCCGAGCGTCCTGCTCGCGGTGAGCGACACCGCGGGTGCCCCGGAGAGGGTGGTGGGTTTCGTCGCGGTCGGCGCGTCACGCGACGAGGACGCTGGCGACCGCCGCGGGGAGGTCCACGCCATCTACGTCGACCCGGACCACTGGGCAGCTGGCATCGGGACCGACCTGCTCGCCGCCGGGACCGAGCAGCTCCGCCAGCGCGGCTGGACCACGGCCACGCTCTGGGTCCTGTCGGCCAACACCCGCACCCGGGCCTTCTACGAACGTCACGGCTGGCGCACCGACGGCCACACCAGGGTCGAGCTGGTCGGTGGGGCCGAGGCGCCACATACGCGGTACGCGATCGCGCTCTGAGCACCCGGTCGCGATCGTCCTCGGGTCAGGCCGGCGGGCTGAGTTCGGGGCGTTTGCACGTCACCGCGTCACCGCTGGAGACACCGCGCAGGCGCCGCCCCACCCAGGGCAGCAGGTGGCGGCTGACCCACCGCGCCTCCCCCGCCACGGTGCCCGCGAACGTCGCTCGGGGCGCGGCCGGCAGCGGCACACGCCACCACCCCGCCGGTCCATCGAGCACCGCCTCGTCCTCGACGCCGAGCGCCTCGAGCACGGCGGCTCCGACCCGCCGGTGACCCTCCGCGGCGAGGTGCAGCCGGTCCTCGTGCCACAACCGTCGGTCGTGCAGCGCCCGGACCGCGGCCAGGTCGACCAGGATCGCCCCGTGCCGCTGCGCGCTCGGGCGCACCACCCGGCCGTTGAAGGCAGCGATCCGTCTGGCGAGTCCATCGGCGAGGCGGCCGGTCCCTCCGGCGCGTTCCAGCACCGTGAACAGCAGCACCTCGGCACCGGTGGCGCGCAGCGAAGCCACGGCCGCGTCGTACGGCGCGGCGAGGCTGTCGAGGTCGACGCCGGGGCGCAGCACGTCGTTGCCGCCGGCGTGGAACGACACCAGATCCGGTTCCAGCGCAGCGGCGACCGGGACCTGCTCCGCGACCACCTCGGCGAGCAGTCGGCCTCGCACGGCGAGGTTGGCGTAGTGCAGTCCACTTCCGCTGGTGGCGAGGCTGGCAGCGACCCGGTCGGCCCAGCCGACGTGTCGGCCGTCGGGCCCGAGCCGGTCGTGCAGCCCCTCGGTGAACGAGTCGCCGAGCGCGACGAACCGGTCGAAGCGCCTCACAGCGTGAACCCGCCGCCGAGTGCCCGCCGGCGTCGTTCCTCCGCCTGCTCCTTGAGCCGCACCTCGACCTCGCTCGGCGTCGGTGCCGAGCCGCCGAGGTGCGAGGGCACCCACCAGTCGTCGGGCGGCGGTCCCGGCTGCTGCGGGTAGCGCGCCTGCGCCACGGTCAGCAGCGCCTCGATGCGCATCATCAGCTCACGGGTCGCGTCCGAGGGGTCGGCCTCGGGCGCCGGGGCGAACGGCTCGCCGTAGTGGACCTCGACCGCGATACCGCGGGTCAGCCGCCGCGGCCGCCACTTGGTCAGCAGCCGCTGGCTGCCCCATACCGCGACGGGGACGATCGGTGCCCCCGTCGCCTGCGCCAACCGGACCGCACCGGTCCGGCCGGGACGAGGAACGAAGGACGGACTGATGGTGCCCTCGGGGTGGATCCCCACCACCTCGCCGTCGCGCAGTGCTACCTCGGCGTGTCGCAGCCCGGACGACGGGTCGCCGTGGACGTCGACCGGGATCTGGCGCAGCTCGTGGAGGGCTGCACCCACGAGCTTGTTCTCGTACACGTCGTGGCGGATGAGGAACCTGACCTGGCGGCGGGGCTTCGGCGGCGCGAGCGCGACGAAGTTGAAGTCGAGGTAGCCGACGTGGTTGCTGGCGAGGATGGCCGGCCCACGCGCCGGGATGTGGTGGTGCCCGGTGCTGCGCACGTCCAAGGACAGGGCTCGCCACCCGAGCCGGAACGTCGCTGCCAGCGGCGAGTACAGGTCCATGATCCTTCGTCGGTCGGGGGCGGGCGAAGCTTGCCAGGCGGCGCAGCCGGTCGCGCTCGGCTGCGCGTCACTCGGGGGCGTCCAGGGTGGCAGGCTCACGGTCGGGCGACCCCCGCCAGTCGATCGCCGGCTGGGTCAGCGGATCGAAGCCGTGCTCAGCCGCGAACGCTTCCCAGGTGACGACGGTGGCGTTCTCGGAGCCACCTGGCAGCGACCACGCGTGACACGGCCGGAGGTAGCCCCATCGGCCGGTCCCGTGCGGCATGCCCATGACCAGCACCTCGTGGTCACGCTTCAACTGCCACAGCGCGCGGCCGAGCAGCCAGGAGGCCGTGGTGTTGGTGGCCTCCTCGATCGCGCGGTGCCCGAACCGCTCCACCAGGGCGCGGTAGGTGTCGGGGGCGACCTGCGCGTAGAGGTGCTCGACGACCCCGAACTCCAGCCAGCGGCCGGGGTAGCGGCCGAGCGCTTGCCTGATCGCGTCGGGGACACCGAACTCACCGAGGAGACCGGTGGGTCCGTCGGGGTCGGGCACCTCCACCGTCAGCGGTCCGTCGACGCCGGGGCACTGCTCGCACTCGTACAACCAGACGCCGGTGGCGTCGTCGAACCGTCCAGGCCCGAGGTCGCGGTAGCAGGTGCTGCAAAGCGTGCGGCCAGGGCTCTCCACGCGTGCTCTCCATCGGTACCCGGGACGACCGATCGAGGTCGTTCAACCGTCGCCCTCCCCGTCACCAGCCTACGCGCCCGGTGCCGCTCGGGCAGGTGGTGGTGGCGTCGGGCGAGGGCCCAGGGGGCGCGACGCCGTTGCGCGCCCCCTGGGCCCGGATGACCGACCTGGTCGGAGAGGCTCAGCCGGTCCGTCCCCTCCCCCGACCTGCTGATCGGCCCGCGCTCAGCAGCGCAGCACCGAGGAGCAGGGTCAGCAGCCCGAGGACGAGCGCGGCCCCTGTGTCCGCCCCGGTGACCGCCAGGGCGCCGACGGCAGGTGCGACCCCGGCACGCTGGGCGACACCGAGCACCTCGGTCGGGACCGCCGGTGCGGCCGGCGCGGTCGGCACGACCGCCGGACCTGTCGGGGCGACCTCAGCACCGGGCAGGACGCCGATGTCCTCCCAGATGTTGGTGAACGCCACGTCCAGCACCTGGTCAGCCACGATCACCACCGTCGTGCTGTCGCCCTCGACACCATCGACCATCACGGTGTCCGCGCCACCGGTGTCGGTCTCGGTCACCGTGCACTCGACACCCGCGGTGATCCCGAGGATCGTCTCCGACGCACCACCCGCCAGCGTGAACGACTCATCGGTCCCGTCCTCACACACCACCGTGAAACCGAACGTCACGCCCTCCGGCGCGTCATCACCCTCCACGGTCTTGACCACCTGCAGCGCACCGACCTCGGGCACCACCTCGTCGTCGAACACGTTGGTGAAGGTCACCGTGGCCATCTGGTCGGCCACGATCACCACCGTCGTGCTGACCCCCTCAACACCATCGACCATGACCGTGTCCGCGCCACCGGTGTCGGTCTCGGTCACCGTGCACTCGACACCCGCGGTGATCCCGAGGATCGTCTCCGACGCACCACCCGCCAGCGTGAACGACTCATCGGTCCCGTCCTCACACACCACCGTGAAACCGAACGTCACGCCCTCCGGCGCGTCATCACCCTCCACGGTCTTGACCACCTGCAGGTCACCGACCTCGGGCTCCGGCACCTCGAGACAGTTGGAGATCGTCAGGATCATCTGACCCTGTTGGCTCTCGCCGGTGTAAGTGACGAACGCATCGATCTCATCGGCGGTCGTCGCTCCCGGCGTCTCGAAGTGGATCGCCCCCACGTGCTTGGTGGGCTCGTAGGTGACGCCGTTGAAGGTCAAGGTGGCCGACTCGACGTCACCCGCGGTGAAGATCCAGTGGATGCCGCCGGGGCAGGGCAGCTCCTCACTGCCGTGTCCCTCCCAGTGCACGACGCCGTTCGCGCCGTTGTCCGTATCGTCGGCCACCGCGAGGGCGGGCGCGAGCGCCAGCACCATCGCCACGGTGGCTACGACGCTCGCCGTGCGTCGTCTCGTTCGTCGCATGAGGGAACCTCCGAAGGCTCGGTCGCCCGAGGATCCGGGCGTGTTGCTCATCCGGTTCCGGGGTCCGGTCTCGCCACTCGCTGTCCGAGCCGTCGGTGGGGCTCCGTCCCGTGCCCACCCGGGCGACCGCTGCTTCGGCTCGGGGTCGTCGCGTGCCCCGTCCGCGTCGGCTGGAGTCCCGGGCCTCGCGTCCCCCGTGCTAGCCCCGATGGCCGAGCTCCCGGCCGCACGTCAGAACCTGACGTAACTTGCCTCGGGCACGCCGAGGAAGATGTCCGTGCGTCGTCCGAGCACGATGTGCAGAGCGTGCGATGCACGTCACGGTGCGTACATGTGGCGCGGTGTGTTCGGTCGCCACGAAGTGGCCCAGGGGGTGCACGTCGGCGAGAACGGTGGGCGGTGCGCCCAGGGAGATGTGGTGTCGCGCGCCATGCTGACCACGGGAGGAACTCCGTAGCGTCGTTCAGGTGATGAGCCGGCCGCGGAACGCTCGTGTCTGGTCCCGACGAACGAAGGACATATCCATGGCGGAGACGCTCTCGCCCGACGGCCCGATCAAGCTCGCCATCACCGTCGACGACGTGTACCAGTGGAGCGGCATCCCGTTCCCCGACGGCTACAGCCCTCACACCATCACGCGGTCGCTGCTCGACGCCTTCGACCGCCACGGTGTCGAGCAGGTCTACGCCTTCTCCAACACCCGTCCGATCGACGACGACCCGGACCTGCTGCGGGTGCTCGACGCCTGGTGTGAAGCCGGCCACCACATCGGCAACCACACCCACTACCACTCGAGCCTCAACTGGGTCGACCCGCCCACCTACATCGAGGACATCGAGCGGTCCGAAGCGTTGATCGGTGGCTGGATCGACCAGGCACCGTCCCGCTACTTCCGCTACTGCATGGACATGTGGGGCGACACGCCCGAGAAGACCGCCGAGGTCCAGACCTACCTCGCCAAGGCGGGCTACACGCCGGCGCCGTTGACCTACTGGTTCTACGACGCGCAGTTCATGACCCCCTACATGCGCAGCCTGAAGGCCGCCAATACCGACGACCAGGCGTTCCTGCAGGACGCGTTCGTGGACACGGCGGTGTCGCAGCTGCGCGGCCAGGTGGCGGCGGCCCGCGCGTCCCTCGGCCGCGACCCGGTGCACATCGCCCTGGTCCACGGGACCGCGATCGCCGGCGACACCTACGACCGGGTGCTTGAGGCCTACGACGAGCTCGGCGTCGAGTACGTCACCCTCGAGGAGGCCATGCGCGACCCGGCCAACCTCATCCCTCCGCCGGTGACCACCAGGATGTTCCGCAACTTCACCCAGAAGTGGGCGCAGTACGCGGGCGTCGAGGTTCCGGACACACCGGCCCCCGCGATCCTCGAGAAGGTCGCGGCGACCACACCGATCGAGGGGATGTCCGACGCCGACGTGCTCGGCCCGGCGATCCTCCAGATGGCCGCAGCCCTCGGGGCCGAGGCGACGCTCGACGAGTTCGACTGGCACAACCACCACGTCGGGGCGGAGGCGTAACCCGCGTGGCGACCGTCACCGATCCGCTGACCTCCACGTCGCTGTTCGACATCGAGGGCAAGGCGGCGCTGGTCACCGGTGGTGCGCGGGGGCTCGGGGCGATGATCGCTCGAGGCCTCGTCACCGCCGGCGCCCGCGTCCTGATCACCGCCAGGGACCGCGAGCGTTGCGAGGAAGCGGCCGCAGAGCTGCGCGCGATCGGCGACTGCCAGGCGCTGACCGTGGACCTGCGGGGGGCCGCATCGGTACGGCAGTTGGCGCAGACCGTCCGGAGGCAGACCGGTGACTGCCTCGACGTGCTGGTCAACAACGCCGGCGCGACCTGGGGAGCGCCGGTCGACGACTTCCCCGACGACGCGTGGGAGCGGGTGGTCTCGACCAACCTGAGCGGTGTCTTCCAGCTCACCTCGGGCCTGCTGCCCGCGCTGCGTGGCGCCGGGACCCGCCGCGATCCAGCGCGGGTGATCAACATCGGATCGGTGGACGGCGTCCGGCCGCCGACGTGGGACAACTACCCCTACAGCGCGAGCAAGGCCGGGGTGCACATGCTGACGCGTCACCTCGCGGCGCGGTTGGCCGGCGAATCGATCACCGTCAACGCGGTGGCACCCGGACCGTTCCAGAGCGCGATGACCGCCTTCCTGCTCGACGATGCGGACCGGGCCGCCGAGCTCGAGGCGATGGTCCCGCTCGGCCGGATCGGCACCCCCGAGGACATCGTCGGCGCGACGGTCTTCCTGGCCTCGCGGGCGGGTGCCTACGTGACGGGGACCGTCCTCAGCCTCGACGGCGGCATGGCGGGGTGCCGGTGAACACCCCTCCGGCCGCGGATCCACCGCCCGTCACGTGAGACACACGCACACCAGGGAGAGCTGCGGATGAGCACGATCGAACCGGTCCTGGATCCCACGGCACCGTCCGCCTTCGACGCGGCGACGCTGTGCGAGGCCTTCCAGCTGTCAGCGCGTGAGCGGCCGGACGAGGTCGCGCTGCGGACGCCCGACGACCGCGTGCAGATCACGTGGGGCGAGTACGCCGAACGGGTGGGGCGGATCGCGGCCGGGTTGGCGGCCCTCGGTGTCCAACGAGGTGACACGGTCGGGCTGATGCTCACCAACCGTCCCGAGTTCCAGCTGATCGACACCGCGATCCTCCACCTCGGCGCGACCCCGTTCTCGGTGTACACCAGCTCGGCACCCGAGCAGATCACCTACCTGCTCGAGGACGCACGCAACCGGGTCTTGATCGTCGAGGAGCGGTTCCTCGGTCAGCTGCCGGTCATGCCGCACGTGGAGCACCTGGTGGTGATCGACGGCGACGAGGGCGCGGACCTGGCGGCGTTGGAAGCCGGAGGCGACCCGACCTTCGACCTGGAGTCGAGCTGGCGTGCCGTCGGTCCCGACACGGTGGCGACCCTGATCTACACCTCCGGCACGACGGGGCCACCGAAGGGCGTCGAGGTCACCCACGCCAACCTGCTGTTCGTGATCCGCGCCACCGACGAGCGCGTCGGTCTCGTCCGCGGCGGCCGCCTGGTCTCCTACCTGCCGCACGCCCACATCGTCGATCGGCTGGTGTCGAACTACTTCCAGTTCCTGACCGGATCGAGCGTGACCGTCGTCGACGATCCGAAGGCGGTCCTCGCGGCGCTGCCCGGCTGCCGCCCGACGATGTTCACCAGCGTCCCGCGCGTGTGGAGCAAGGTCCGAGCCGCGCTGCTGGCGGGGTTCGAGGCCGAGCCGCCCGAACGCCGTGTCGCCATCGAGGAGGCGCTGGAGATCGGGCTGCGGAAGGCTCGCGCCGAGCAGGAAGGGCGCCCGATCGACGACGAACTCGGGCAGGCGTGGGCGCGCGCGGACGAGGCGTTCTTCCGTCCGCTCCGCGAGAAGCTCGGGCTCGACCAGGTCGGATGGCTCGTCACCGGTGCGGCACCGATGCCCGCCGCGGTCAACGAGTTCTTCGCCGCGATCGGACTGGCACTGTCGGACTGCTGGGGCATGTCGGAGACCTCAGGGATCGGCACCATCAACGACCCGGCCGTCCCGCGGATCGGCAGCGTCGGCCAGGCTCTGCCCGGGACCGAGGTGCGCCTCGCCGACGACGGCGAGCTGCTGCTGCGCGGCCAGAACGTGATGAAGGGCTACCGCGGCGACCCGGAGCGGACCGCGGAGGCGGTGGACGCGGACGGCTGGCTGCACACCGGTGACGTGGCCGAGATCTCCGACGACGGGTACGTGCGGATCGTGGACCGCAAGAAGGAGCTGATCATCAACTCTGGTGGCAAGAACATGTCGCCGGCACAGATCGAGAGCGTGGTCCGCAACGCCTCGCCGCTGATCGCCCAGGTCTGCTGCATCGGCGACGCCCGCCCGTACAACGTCGCGCTGCTGGTGCTGGACGTCGACGGTGCGGCGGCGTACGCGCAGTCGGAGGGCCTCGAGGATCGTTCCCTCGCGGCGGTCGCCGCTCAACCGGGGTTGCGGGCCACGATCGCCGACGCGGTGCAGCGCGCCAACAGCCAGCTGTCGCGGGTCGAACGGATCGCGGACTTCGCCATCCTGCCCGAGGACTGGCCACCGGATGGCGACGAGCTGACGCCGACCATGAAGCTCAAACGGCGAGCGATCGCCGACAAGCACGCCGCCGTGATCGAACGGCTCTACGCAGGGACGGACGCGTGACGGCATGATGGCCCGTGGCGAGGGAGAGATCGGACCGTCCGGGGGGCGCGGTCCGTGGCAGGACGAGGTGCGGTAGGGACCGGTGGGAGCCGGAGGGAGGACCGACGCTGAGTTCCGACGCAGCTGCGACCACGATCGAGCCGCTCGCGCCGTTCGCACGGTGGGTCGAGCACGAGCGTGAGCGGATCGCGGTTCGGGTCGCCGAGGGGATCGTCGACGAGGTGCCCGAGCTGGCGCCGAGCCCTGAGGGCGTCGACCTGCTGCGGCGATCGATCGACTCGCACATGCCGGTGTTCATCTCGCTGTCGCGGGCGTCGGTGGCCGGCAAGCCCCGCATCGCGCTCCCGGGGCCGGCGGAGCGCTACGCGAGCTACCTCGCACGCACGGGCACCTCGCTGTCGACCATGTTGCGGACCTACGAGGTCGGACACGCCGAGTTCTGGCGGTTGTTCGCGCAGGCGCTGCGTTCCGGCCCCCACCAGCTCGGCCCCCACCGTCGGGCGGACACCCTGGAGCACACGTCCGCGCTGATGTTCGACTACATCCAGGGGGTGACCGCGTTGGCGGTCACAGCGCACAGCCGCACGTCGGCGCTGCTCGCCCGGCGGTCGTCGACCCAGCGCGCGGAGACGGTCGATGCGCTCCTGTCCGGGGGTGCGGACGAGGCGACCGCCGAGGCCTCGCTCGGCTACCGCCTCGCTCCGGCGCACGTGGCCTACATCGCGTGGGTCGACGACCGGGTCGAGCAGACCCAGCTCGAAGGCGTGATCAAGCGCATCGTCGACCAGGTCGGACCGCAGCAGCACGTCGCGGTCCCCCACGGCGATCACGCCGTCTACGGCTGGCTGACCGCATCGGAGGACGATTGGTCTCGGACCCTGGGCGTGCTCGCCGTCCCGCCCGGGACGCACCTGGCGGTGGGGTCGGCGCACCCCGGTGTGGAGGGCTTCCGGGCGTCCCACCGCGAGGCGCTGGAGGCGCGGCGCGTCGCCGACACGCTGGCTGCGGACCGGCCCGTGTTGTTCGACCGGATCGCGGTCATCGCGCTCGCCTCCCGGGACGTCGAGCTGGCGCGCAGCCTGGTCGACCGCGAGCTCGGGTGCCTCGCATCGACCGACCCCTCGATGCGTCGGCTCGTGCGGACCCTGGAGATCTACCTCGGGGAGATGGCCAGCCCGACGCGGGCCGGCCGGCGGCTGGTGGTCCACCGCAACACCGTGATACAGCGGCTCGAGCGGATCGAGGAGCTGCTCGGACGCCCCATCGACGCGACCAGCCTGTCGCTGCGTGTCGCCGTGGCGCTCGCACCCTTCGTGTACGGCGGCGACCGCTCGGCGCGGTGACCCGACCGCGGGGGACCCTCGTCGGTCCGCGCGGCCCCGGCCCCCGCGAGCGGCATCGCTTGAGTTCGCCGCCGCGGTGCCGACCGGTGGAGCATGATCCCACGACCCGATGCCGGGGCCACGTCGTCGGCTGTCCAGGCGTTCTCCCGGCGGGTGCTCCGCGTGCTCCCGACCGGTGACACCCTGTCGCCGGTGGACTGGCACGCCCGCCACGTGTGGATCTGTCGCATCCTGTGGGTCCACGTGGCCGCGGTGCCGATCTACGGCCTGGGACGGGACCACTCGCTGGTGGACTCCTTCCTCGAGGGTGGCGTGGTCGTCACGGCCTGCGCCGTGGCTGCGTCATCGGACCGGCTCAGCCGTTCGTGCCGGTCGCTGCTGGCCACGTTGGGGCTCGTCGTCACCTCGGCGTTGCTGGTGCACCTCTCGGGCGGGCTCATCGAGATGCACTTCCACTTCTTCGTGGTCGTGATCCTGGCCAGCTTCTACCAGGCGTGGCGGCCGTTCCTCGTCGCCCTCGCGGTCGTGATGCTCCACCACGGCATCGTGGGGTCACTCGACCCGGCGGGGGTCTACAACCACCCGTCGGCCATCGCGGCCCCGTGGCGCTGGTCGCTGCTGCACGGTGGGTTCGTCCTGGCAGCCAGCGCCGCCTCGGTGGCGGCCTGGCGGCTGAACGAGGATGCGCTGGCACGTGAACGCGGCGCCCGGGTGGACCTCGCGGCCGCCCAGAGGCTGGCGTCCCTCGGGAGCTGGGAGTGGGATGCGCAGACCGGCCGTCACACGTGGTCCGACGAGCTGTACCGGATGTACGGGCTCGAGCCGGGGGACCCGGCCCGACTGGACACGTTCCTGGCCATCGTGCATCCCGATGATCGGGTCCGGGTCGCCGGGCTGCTCCAGGAGGTGCGCGCCGGTCCGGTGGATCTCGACTACGAGTGTCGACTCGTGCTCCCCGACGGCCGGACGCGGACGATCCACGCGCTCGGCCACGCGGTCATCGCGGCCGATGGGGTGTCCCGCAAGATGATCGGGACCTGCCTGGACATCACCGAGCGCGAGGCGCTGCGGGAGCAGCTGACCCACCGCGCCTTCTACGACGGGCTGACCGGCCTGGCGAACCGCGCGCTGTTCCTCGACCGGCTCGAGCACGCGCTGCACACCAGCCGGCGGTCGGGCGACCCCACCACCGTGCTGTACGTGGACCTCAACGGCTTCAAGGCCGTCAACGACACGCACGGGCACCGGGCAGGCGACAAGCTGCTGATCGAGGTGGCCCGGCGACTCGGGAGCCTCGCCCGTGAGTCGGACACGGTCGCACGCCTGGCGGGTGACGAGTTCGCCCTGCTGCTGCCGGGCGCCGACGCAGCCGCCGGCGAACAGGTCGCCGAACGCATCACCGCGCTCCTGTCGACGCCCGTGGAACTCGGCGACCACCGCCAGGTGATCTCGGCGAGCATCGGCGTGGCGGAGAGCTCCCACGCAGCGGGCAGCGACGAGCTGCTCCACCACGCCGACGTGGCGATGTACACCGTCAAGCGCAGCGCCGATCGGTACTGGGCGACCTTCCGACCCGAGCTGTCGGGCCGGACCCGCCAGGAGGTGGCGCTCCGGCGCGAGCTCGGGGAGGCGATCGGCGGCGGGGAGTTCCTCCTGCACTACCAGCCGATCATCGACCTGGCGACCGGGGAGACCGTGTCGCTGGAGGCGCTCGTCCGCTGGCACCACCCGCGGTACGGCCTCTTGGCGCCCTCGGAGTTCATCTGCCTCGCCGAGCAGTCAGGCCAGATCGTTGCCCTCGGCACCTGGGTGACGCACGAGGCGACCCGCCAGGCCGCCGAGCTCGAAGCCCAGCTCGGCCAGCCGGTGCACGTGAGCGTGAACCTCGCGGCCCGCCAACTCGACGGCGACGTGACCTCCGTGGTGCGTTCCGCGCTGGAGCAGGCGGGCCTGCCCCCGCAGCAGCTGACGCTCGAACTGACCGAGACGGGGCTGATGAGCCGCCCCGAGGAGGCGGTCGGCAAGCTCGAACAGCTGCGTTCGGACGGGGTCACGATCGCCGTCGACGACTTCGGTACCGGCTACTCGTCCCTCGCCTACCTCAAGCAGTTGCCGATCGACATCCTCAAGATCGACCGCTCGTTCATCCGGTCGATCGCGGAGGGCCCCGAGGAGGCCGGATTGGCCCACGCCATCATCAAGCTGGCACACATCTTCGGGATGCGCACGATCGCCGAGGGCATCGAGACGTCGGCGCAGGCGCGCACGCTGCGCAAGCTCGGCTGCGACCGCGGTCAGGGCTTCCTGTTCTCGCGCCCCGTGCCGCCCGACGCGGTGGCTGACGTGTACGGGAGGGCGCTGGGGATCCCTGAGGTGGAGCAACGGCCAGCCTGACGAACGTGCCTTGACGACACGCGGTTCCCCGGCGAGATTCGAGGGGAGCGGAGGTTGGATGGTGGAGCTACGTGAGGGCGACCGGATCCAGATCGTGTCGAACAAGGTCGGGCAACCGACCCGTGCGGGCGTCGTGGATCGCGTCCTCGAGGAGGATCCGGTCCGCGTCGAGGTGACGTGGGACGACGGGAGCACGACCGAGTTCATCCCTGCCGGTGGGAACGTTCGGCTGGTCCACAGCCGCGACTGACACCCCGGAGGAGCATCACCGTGGACCTCGCCGCCGCCACCGACTTCCTGCGCGCCCACCACCGGGCGGTGCTGCACACCTACCGCAGCGACGGGACACCGCAACTCTCGCCCGTCACCGTCGGCGTCGACGACGAGGGCCGTGCGATCATCTCGTCGCGCGAGACGGCGGTGAAGGTCAGGAACCTAGCCCGTGACCCACGAGCCTCGCTGTGCGTGTTCACCGACGCGTTCTTCGGCGAGTGGATCCGCCTCGACGGCACGACCGAGATCGTCCACCTGCCCGAGGCCATGGACCTGCTGGTGGACTACTACCGCCGCATCTCGGGCGAACACCCCGACTGGGACGAGTACCGCCAGGTGATGGAGGACGAGCGCCGCGTCCTGCTGCGCATCACCCCGACGGAGGTCGGCCCGGACGTGTCCGGCTAGGAACCCGCGGTGGTACGGACCGCACGACGTTCGATGACCGGCACCTCGACGGTCGCCTCCGGGCCGTCGAAGGTGCCGAGGTCGTAGGTCCCGGCCAGGATCGGTCCGGTCACCGTGTACGACGCCTCGTAGCTCACCCGGCTCGAAACGGTGTAGGACTCGCCTGCGCCGCGAAGGTGTGTCGGCGTGTGCGTGAACGTGTGCGTGCAGTCCGCCGCCGTCGGCCGGTCCCCGGCCTCCCACCGCGAGCCCGCGCCCTCGCAGGTGAGGGGCTCGTGCTGATCGCCTGGGGAGAACCAGGTCGCGACCGGCGTGATCGTCGCCGTCACGGTGAACGGCCCCGCGGTCACCGATCCGGTGTGCTCGCTGAACGCCGCATCGTCCACCGCCAGGTACATCGGCAGACCTGTGAGCACCTCAGTTCCCAACGGCGGCGAGGTCACCAACCGCGGCACCGGTGGTTCGACGCTGTCCAGCGCCCGCTCGAACACGATCCGTAGCACCGGATCGCTCGGCTCCGAAGCGCCCGGCAGGTACCACCGGTACTCGTCGTTCCCACCGCAGTTGCGCACGTACCAGACCGCCCTGCGAGGGATGTCCTTGTGGACCACCGGATCTCGCTCCAGGTCGAAGGCTTCCGGTACCGGGCCGAAGGTGCACCGGGCCGGATCACGGTCGGTGTTCCCACCCCAGTCGACGGCCTGGCTCGTCCCGTCGGCAGCCCCGACCTCAACGCGCCCGTCGCGGTTCCGAGCACCGGCACATGTCCGACTTCGCGCCGAACAAAGGGGCTCCTCGGTCCGTTCCTCGGCCCCTTCCTCGAACTCAGGATCTGCTGACACAGCACCAGGTGTGAGCGCGCCGAGGACCCCAACCAGGACGAACGCGGCTGTCCGCCTACTCCTCACCGCAGCGCTCCTGGTCCTCGCCTGCGGTCACGGCGACGGCCCGGTACTCGGGTCCTGTGTCCGTCGCCATCAAGCCGTACGCGGTCTCGATCACCATCGCCGTCGCTGCACCGATGACCTCCACCGGCTCGCCCGAGCTGGCGTCGTAGAGGCCGGTGTCAGGACCGGCGACCGAACACTCAGCGACGACGAAGACACCGTCGCCCTGATCATGGACCGTGACCCAGCGGACCTCGGAGTCAGGCGAACGCTCGACCAGGCCCTCAGCGGCCCATGAGGCCACGGTCGCCTCGATCTCCGCGAGGGCGTCGCCACCGAAGTAGCGGTCGAGGTCGGGATCGACCGAGGCTGTGGCGAAGGAACGCTGGCTCGCCTCGTAGGCCCCCGCGTGGAGTTCGAGGAAGAACTCCTGGGTCTCGACGGAGATCTCGGAGTCGGGGTCCGCCTCGAGGGGCGGCAGGGGCGGGTAGAGCTGCTCGTCCTGCGTTGGCTCGTCCGGCTCGTCGGGGACGTCGTCCGGCGGACCCGGCCGGACATCGGGCGGCGCGGCTGTGGCCTCGAGCTCGTCGAGGTCGAGCGCACCGTCGTCACCTTCGGAGGAACAGCCGACGACGGCCGTGCTCACCACCGCGATCGCAGCGACCACGCGTCGCACACGCACCGGACCACTCCCCCCGTCGGGACCTTCGGCTGGCACCCAGGCTAGTCACGTCCGTCGCGTGCCGGCCCTCCGGTTCGCACCCTGTGGACGACGGCCGATAATCGCTTCTCCACAGCCGGGCGGGAGCGGTTCCTGACGCACCCGGTCCAGCGCGGCATCGTCGTGGCTCGCGACCGAGGAGCCGCCCGTGAACCTTGATGCCTACCCGTCCAGCGACCGCGAGCCCCGGGTGTTCCACGGACCCGAGCACGTCGACTTCGCGCCGCTGCGGACCGTGTTCCCCGACCACGACGATCTCGACTGGATGTGGATGGAGGCGATGATCTCACCCGACACGGACGTGATCGTCCACGCCTACAAGCTCAGCGGGATCGGCTACCTGTGGCTCGATCACGTCGGTCGCCCCTACCGGTACGACCACCCAGAAGGTCCCCGTCTGCTCGACGGGGACCGCCGCATCGTGCTGCTCGATGAGCTGTGCCGCCTGTTCGACTGGGACCCCGACGCCCTTCCCCGGATCGTGCGGCTGGTCCCGCCGGGTGCGGACGCCGACTCGCTCCAGTTGCCGGTCGAGGTCCGCCGGTACGACGAGGACTGCGACGGGTGCCGCGAGGAGCGGGCGCAGCGGTCACCCGAGGCAGCAGTCGTGCTCGCGACCCCAGCGGTTGCGTACCCCACGACGACGCCACCCGAGGTGTCAGACGATCCGTGATACAGTCGAGATCATGAGCGACCTGATCTCCGTGCGGCTCGATGCCGACGCGCGCCGTGCCCTCGCCGAACTCGAGGCGACCGGCCTGTCGCGATCGGAGGCCGTGCGGCGTGGTCTGGTCGTGGCGGCCGAGCGACTCCGCGATCGCCAGCGGCTACGTGACGAGGTGGCAGGCCTGGCGACCGACGAGGCCGACCTCGCCGAAGCCGCCGAGGTGGCCGCCATGATGGAGGATCTGCGTGCGCCGTGGTGAGGTCTACCGGCTCCGCCTCGGACGCCGCCAGGGTCACGAGCAGGCCGGAGCCCGCTTCGGCGTGATCGTCCAGTCCGATGCGCTGATGCGGTTGTCGACGGTGCTCGTCGCGCCAACCTCGACAGCTGCACGTCGAGCGACGTTCCGACCGGAGATCGAGGTCGACGGTGTCGTGACACGTGTGCTGGTCGAACAGACCGGCGCCATCGACATGAGCAGGCTGGGTGACCACCTCGGCCACCTCTCGGTGGAGGAGCAGTGGGGCGTGGATCTCGCACTCGCGTCGGTGCTCGACCTGCAGTGACGGCGACGTCGGTGCCGCAGCCGGTCCGCTCGTTGCCCGGCTTCCCGCGCAGGGCGGTCAGTCGGCCGCCAACCATCGATGAGTCGGTCGGCTCGCGGTGCTCGTTCGACCCGTACCCAGTGACTCGCGCCAGCGGTTGCCACGAAGGCGCGTGAAGCGCTCGACGAGGTGGCGCTAGCTGCCAACCCTCCCTGGGCGACTCATCAGATCTTGCCGTAGGCGTGTGGGAAGGTCGTCCGTAGCGTCGTCGTCGCGTGGCTCGGGAGGCCCGCGACCCCAGGTCGGGAGGCCTGGCGTCGGGTTCGATGCTGGGAGCACACCGTGGTGGATCGCACGCAGGTAGATGTCCTGTACGACGTCGATGAGATGCCGCCCGTCCGGGAAGCGATCCCGCTCGGGCTGCAGCACGTCCTGGTCATGGTGGCCAGCAACGTCACGATCCCCATCATCATCGCTGGGGTCGTGGGAGCCACGACCGGGGAGACGGCGTTCCTGGTCCAGGTGGCGTTGCTCGTGGCGGGCCTCACCACGCTGCTGCAGACGATCGGGATCGGCCCCATCGGCGCACGGCTGCCGGTGGTGCAGGGAACGAGCTTCGGCTTCCTAGTGATCGCCATCCCGCTCGCCCAGGAGTACGGGCTCTCGGCGGTCTTCGGCGGCGCGATCTTCGCGGGTGTGGTCCAGGTCGCCCTCGGGTTCGGCCTGCGCTGGCTCAGGTCGCTGTTCCCACCGCTGGTCAGCGGCATCGTCGTGCTGGTCATCGGCGTCGGGCTGCTGCCGGCCGGCATCAACCTCGCCGGCGGTGGCGTCGGTGCGGAGGACTTCGGGTCCGCCACCAACCTCGCGATGGCCGGTGTCGTGCTGGTGACGATCCTGCTGGCGTACGCCCTCGGCAAGGGCATCCTCAGCGCTGCCTCGGTGCTCGTCGGACTCGTGGTCGGCTACCTGGTCGCCATCCCGTTCGGCCTGGTCGACGGCGCACCGATCGTCGACGCCGCCTGGTTCGCCTTCCCCGAACCGCTGCGCTTCGGGCTGACCTTCCCGACCGCGGCGATCATCGGGATGGGCGTCATGGCGATCGCGACATCGGTGGAGACGATCGGTGACCTGGCGGCCATCACCAAGGGTGGCGCCGGTCGGGAGGTCACCGATCGCGAACTGTCCGGCGGCGTCATCGCCGACGGCGTCGGGACCGCGTTCGCGTCGCTGTTCAGCGCGATGCCCAACACCTCCTTCAGCCAGAACGTCGGCCTCGTCGCGTTCACCGGCGTCATGAGCCGCCACGTGGTCTCGGTGGGGGCCGGGTTCCTCATCCTCGCCGGCTTCGTCCCGAAGGTCGCCGCTGTCATCTCGGCGATGCCCTCCGCGGTGCTCGGCGGTGCAGCGGTCGTGATGTTCGCGATGGTGGCTGCAGCGGGGATCCGGCTGCTGGCCGAGACCCGCCTCGACAGGCGTGATCTGCTGATCATCGCGGTCGCGGTGGGCGTCGGGCAGGGGATGGCGACCGTTCCGGACCTGGTGGCGATCGCTCCCGAGCAACTGCGCGTCCTGCTGGTCACCGGCATCGTCCCCGCCGGCTTCCTGGCGGTGTTGCTGAACGTCCTCCTGCCGGGACGTGACTCCGGCACCGACTCACCCCTCGGCGTCGTCGTCGCACCGGACCCCCTCCGGCCCCAGTCGACCGGACCGGTGCCGCACGATCGGACCCGTCAGGCGGGTGAGGTACCGCCGGGGGCCGACGAGGAACCGCCCGACGGGTCGCCCGCCCCACCGCGGTGACCGAGGAGGGTCCTGACTCGGACCGACGATCCCTCGAGAGCGAGGTCACGGGCGTCCCGATCGGACCATGGGCGGGGGCGCTCGGCCTCACCCTCCTGGTCGGGATCTTCCCGCAGTTCGCGATCGGCGCCCTCGGCCCGCAGCTACGCGTCGATCTGGCGCTCGAGGCCGCGGACCTCGGGCTGATCTTCGCCGGGTTCATCGGGCTCGGTCTGGTGGGTTCACCGCTCGCCGGCCCCATCGCCGATCGGATCGGTGGGCGACGCAGCTGCCTCGGACTGCTCCTCGTGTCCGGCGCGGCGCTGCTCGTGGCCTCGTTCGCGACGTCGATGGCCGGCCTGGTGCTGGCGCTGCTGCCGGCGGGGGCGGCGATGGCCTTCGCCAACCCGGGCACCAACCGGTGGGCATCGGCCGCCGCGGACACACGGACGCAGGCCACGCTGGTCGGCGTCGCGCAGGCCGGCGTCCAGGCAGGTGCGCTCCTCGCCGGGGCGCTGGCCGCAGCAAGCGTCCTCGGGTTGGACTGGCGCAACGCCTTTCGCGTGGGGGCGCTCCTGGCTCTCTGCGGGGCCGCAGCAGCGTGGCGGGGCCCCCGGGACGTCGGCTCGTCCGCCGCTCGCCCGCGCCCGCGCACCGTCACCACGGCGAGCCTCGGAACAGCCGGAGGCGCCGGCCCGGGCCTCTCCGTCGACGCGCGTCGCGATCTTCTGGCCTTGGCGACCTACGCGACGTTCATGGGCGGCGGGACCGCGCTCGTGTTCGCCTACCTGCCATCGTTCGCGGTGGACGCTGCAGGGCTATCGATCGCGGCTGCTGGAGCGACGACGATGATCTTCGGTGGGACGGCGTTGCTGTGCCGGCTCGGGCTCGGTGCGATCATCCGCCGACCCGATCAGGTGGGGCCACCGTTGCTGATCGCGATGGCGATCGGGTCCGCCGTTTCGATCGGCCTCATCGCAGCGGGTGCGGTCAGCCCGGCGTGGATCTGGGTCGGCGCGGTCGCCTTCGGCGCGACGGGTACGACCTGGCCGGTCGTCGCCTTCCTCGCCGTCGTCCGTGCCAGCCCACCTGGTGGCGCTGGTCGGGTCACCGGCTGGGTGACCGCGGCGTTCTACGCCGGGCTGCTGATCACGCCACCCATCGGTGGGCAGGTGATCACCGCCGTTGGCTACCGATGGCTCTGGGTGGGCGCCGCGTCCTGCTACCTGTTGGCGACGCTCCCGGTACTCCGACGCCCCGCGGCCTGACCGCGCGGCGCGGGTCAGCCGGCCCGCGGCGTGACCGGCGGTCGTGGCGTCGTGGCGTCGTGGCTCGACTCGGCACGAAGGTCAACCGGCGGTGAGGAGCGGCACGAGGTCGGCCGGGTCGTCGACGATGGCATCGGCTCCGGCGGCTTCGAGCTCGGCGCGGTCACCGATGCCCCAGGTGACACCGACGGTCGCGGTACCGCACGCGCGGCCGGCCTCGATGTCGTGGTAGCGGTCGCCGCACATCCAGGCGTCCGACCGTCGCGTCGGATCCGAGCTGACGCCGGCCCAGGCGAGCGCTCGTTCGAGCGCCGCAGCCTTCGGTTCCTCGAGCGCGTCCAGCGGTGGCGCGAAGACCTCGCTGAACCACCGGTCGAGCCCGACGCTCGCCAGGATCGGCTCGGCGAACTCCGCAGGTTTGGAGGTGACCACGGCCAACTGCACCTCCCCCGCCAACCGTTCGAGCACCAGGCCGACCCCGGGGACGACGACCGTCCGCTCGAGCGAGACTTCGCCGTACACGTCCCGGTAGGCGGCGACGCAGTCGTGCGCGCCCGACGGGTCGCGGCCGTGGTGCGTCAGCAGTTCGACGAAGGTGCTCAAGAGCGGCGGCCCGATGAACCGATGCAACGCAGCCTCGGCGTGGCGTGGGAGACTCGCGGACGTGAGCGCATGGTTGATGCTGTGAGCGATCGCAGCGCGGGAGTCGACGAGGCAGCCGTCCAAGTCGAAGAAGACCGACCTCACGTCCTGATCCACGGTGTCTCCCTGCCGTCCACGCGGCGCGCACCCTAGGCCCGGCCGACGTCCGTGCCCGGCGTCGTCACCCTCCAGCACAGCAAGTTCCCGTCCGTCGGCTACGCGGTGCTCCACAGGGCTGGTTCTCGCGCATGGCGTCGAAGGTCCAACTTCAGGCGACCGTCGCGCGGGGCGCGGAACGCAGCGGAGCTCCCCGACCACCGAGGTGGTGGTCGTCGACGAGATCGAGGGCCAGCCGCACGGCGCCGGTCACGACGACACGATCACCGAGGGTGGACGCCTCGATGCGCGGTGGCTTCGGGGTGGGGTGCGGCATGATCCGCGCCAGCGCGTCCGGGAGATGCCGGTGGATGGCCGGCAGGAACCCGGTGCCGGCGTCCGCGACGCCACCCCCGAAGACCAGGATCTGCGGGTTGAACAGCGTGTCGAGGGTCGCGGCGACCCGTGCGAACCGCTGACCGAGCTGGTCGACGAGGCCGACCGCCACCGAGTCGCCGTCGGCGGCGGCAGTCAGGACGGTTTCGGCGGTCACCGGGCCGTCCGAGGGCGGGTCCCAGCCGTCTGCAACAGCTCGCTCCCCGAGCTCGCGGGCGAGCATGGCGATCCCGTCGGTGTTCCCTACACCTTCGACCAGGTGGAAGAAGGAGAGCTCGCCGGCGCCTCCGTCCCGGCCACGAACGAGACGCCCGTCCATGAGGATGCCGGCCCCCATCCGTTCCCCGGCGAGCACCATGACGACGTCATCGGCCTCGGTGGCGATGCCGCGCCAGCGTTCGCCGAGGGCGGCCAGGTTGCTGTCGTTGTCCACCGAGGTGACCCACGAGGGTGCGGCGAGTGCCTCGTGGAGGTCCACGCCGGCGATCCCGGGCATGAGCTCCGGGCGTGCCGTGGTCCTGCGGCGCCCTTGGTCGACCGGGCCGGGCACGCCGATCGCAGCCGCCAGCACGTCCTGTTCACCGACCCCCGCCCGCGCGAGCACACGCGTGATGGTCCCGCGGGCCACCTCGAGCCGTTCGTCCCCGGGCAGGAGTCGGTCAGCGAACCGCTGGCTGTCCTCCGCGACCGCGGTTCCGGCGAGATCGGCGACCAGGACCCGCACCGTGTTGACCCCGAGGTCCACGCCGACGACGAACCCGGCGTCGGGCCGGAAGGCGTAGCGGCGAGCACTGCGGCCCGGTCGGCCGTCGCCGACGGGACGGATGGGAACGAGCTCGGTGGCCCAGCCGAGAGCGATCAGCTCACCGCACACCGCGTGGACGGTCGTCCGCACCAGTCCGGTCCTCTCGACGAGGTCGCTGGCCGTCGCCGGGCCCGAGGAGCGCAACAGCCGCAGGACGCTCGCGGTGTTCGACAGTCGCAGCGCCTGGCTCGACGACACGCTTCGAGGCTCACCCACATCCCTCCCCTTCTCTTGACAGGTTGCTACGCGCCTGGTTCGATAAATCCAAGCGATGGATAAATCAATCTTACGGACCCGTGGGGCAGCCATGACGGTCGTTCGGTCACGGGTAGAACCCACGTCGATCACCTTCCCGGAGGGGTTCCGTTGGGGTGCAGCCACTGCGGCCTACCAGATCGAGGGCGCGACGCGAGCGGCCGGACGCGGACGGTCGATCTGGGACACCTTCGCAGCCACGCCAGGTCGGGTGCATCAGGGACACACCGGGGACGTGGCGTGCGACCACTACCGCCGGTACCGGGACGACATCGCGCTGCTGGCAGACCTGGGCATGGGAACCTACCGATTCTCGATCGCCTGGCCCAGGATCAAGCCGGACGGGTCCGGACCCACGAACCGCGCCGGCCTGGACTTCTACGACCGCCTCGTCGACGAGTTGTGCGCCCGCGGCGTCGAGCCGATGGTCACCCTCTACCACTGGGACCTGCCACAGGCACTCGAGGACCGTGGCGGCTGGACGGCTCGGTCCACGGCGGAGGCCTTCGCCGAGTACGCCGCCACGGTGGTCGATCGCCTGGGTGACCGCGTCCCGACGTGGACGACGCTCAACGAGCCGTACTGCTCGGCGTTCCTCGGGTACGGCGACACGCACCATGCGCCGGGACGCGGCGACCCGCAGGCCGCGTTCCGTGCGGTGCACCACCTGCTGCTGGGCCACGGGCTGGCCGCTCAGGCCCTCCGTGCCGGTGGCGCCAACGAGGTGTCGATCACGCTGAACGTGACCCACGTCGAGGCGGTCGACCCCGACGACCCCCACGACCTCGCCGCTGCACGACGGGTCGACGGCCTGTCCAACCGGCTCTTCTCCGACGCCCTGCTTCGTGGCGAGTACCCCGACGACATGCTCCCGCTGTTCGAACGCTTCGGGGCACTCAGCGCCATCCATCACGGCGACCTCGCCACGATCGCGACACCGATCGACCTGGTCGGGCTCAACTACTACAACCCCTCGTGGGTGCGCGCTCGCATCGGTGCGCCCGCCTCCCCGGCCTTCCCAGGGACCGAGGGGGTCGAGTTCGTCGACCCCGGGCTGTCCACCACCGACATGGGGTGGCCCGTCGACGCGAGCGGCTTGACCAAGGCGCTCCTCCGGTTCGCGGCCGACCACCCGGGCATGCCGGTGATGATCACCGAGAACGGCGCTGCCTACTCCGAGCAGGTGGTCGACGGGCGGGTCAGCGATCCCGACCGGATCGCCTTCCTCGACAGCCACTTGCAGGCCGCCCACGACGCCATCAGCGAGGGCGTGGACCTGCGCGGCTACCTCGTCTGGTCGCTGCTGGACAACTTCGAGTGGGCCCACGGCTACGACAAGCGCTTCGGGATCGTTCACGTGGACTACCGGACCCAGCAGCGCATCCCCAAGGACAGCGCCAGGTGGTTCAGCGGTGTGATCCGAGCCAACGGGTTGCCGGCCGCGACCGAGGACGCCGCCTGGCCGGCGATGCCAGGACGACGCCACGCCCAACCGCCACCGCCGGGCGGGCACGCGCTGCGCTGAAGAGATGGCCGGTACGGCACCCGCCGCACCGGGACCACCGGTCACGGGCCATCGTGACCAACGAAGGCAGAGGGTGTGCCACACCAACGGACCAGGGAGAACGCTGTGTTGGTCACGAAGAGAAGCCTGCGGCCGATCGCCGCAGCAGCAACCGTCGCGCTCGTCGCTGCGGCGTGTGGAGGTGATGGTGGATCGGCCGCGGACGGTGCGGCCGCGGATGACGTCGGAGCCGCCCCGGCGCACTGCGGTGATATCCAGCCCGAGGATCTCGACGGCGCGGGCGTGTCGATCTTCGGCGCACCCACCAGCGTCGAGGCCGACGCCTTCAACGCTGTGATCGAGGACTGCTTCAACGGTCCCTTCAACGCCAACGGGGTGTACGAGGGGTCGGACTCGTTCGAGACGCAGGTCCTCGTCCGGATCGAGGGGGGCAACGCGCCCGACATCGCGATGTACCCCCAGCCAGGATCGATCATCGAGCTCGCCGAGCGCGGCACCGCCATCGCCCTCGAGGACCTGGGCTTCGACACCGCCGAGCTCGAGGCCACCTTCGGCGAGTACCTGTTGTCCCTGGGCGAGTTCGAAGGCAAGCACTACGGCCTTCCCACCAACGTCAGCCTCAAATCGTTGATCTGGTACAACAAGCCGGTGTTCGAGGCCAACGGCTACGAGATCCCCGAGACGTGGGACGAGCTCCTGGCGCTCAGCCAGCAGATCGTCGACGACGGTTCCGCCGAGGCGCCGTTCTGCATCGGCACCGGCAGTGACGCGGCGACCGGATGGCCGGCCACCGACTGGCTGGAAGACGTCATGCTCCGGACGGCCGGGCCGGACACCTACGACCAGTGGGTCAGCCACGAGATCCCGTTCGACGACCCGGCCGTGGTTGACGCGGCCAACACCTTCGCCGAGATCGCGTTCAACCCGGACTTCGTGGTGGGGAGGACGAGTGACATCCCGGGCGTCGACTTCCGTGACGCCGCGCACGGCATGTTCAGCCCGAGCATCGAGGAGCCAGCCTGCGTGTTGCACCGCCAGGCCAGCTTCATCACGAGCTTCTTCCCCGA
Organism: Nitriliruptor alkaliphilus DSM 45188; assembly: GCF_000969705.1. GTDB lineage: Bacteria > Actinomycetota > Nitriliruptoria > Nitriliruptorales > Nitriliruptoraceae > Nitriliruptor > Nitriliruptor alkaliphilus. The sequence goes on along the minus strand of NZ_KQ033901.1, from coordinate 5,466,138 downwards.
GGAGACCGAGGTCGGGACCGACGTCGACGTGTTCCCGTTCCCTGCGGTCGACCCCGATCAACCGACAGCGGCGCTGATCGCTGGCGAACTGGCGGCCGTGCTCAACGACACCCCCGCCGTCAGGGCCTTCCTCAGCACCCTCATCTCCGAAGGGGTCCAGTGCACCCTCGGCGGCTACGAGGGCGTCCAGCGGATCTCGCCCAACGTCAACACCTCAGGCGACTGCTACACCGATGACGTGGTGGCGCGGTCCGCCGACACCATCGTCGAAGCGCTGAAGGCCGGTGGGGCAAGGTTCGACGCGTCGGACCTGATGCCATCCATCGTGGGGACCGGAAGCTTCTGGACCGCGATGAACGAGTGGATGCGCGGCGCGGACATCGAGCAGGTCCTCGCCGACGTCGAGGCGAGCTGGCCATCGTCGTGACCGGGTGATCCCGTGAGCAGGTGGTGAGCTGCATGGTGGCTCACCACCTGCTCGTCGGTCCGTGCATACGACTCCACTCGGTTGGTGGTTGGTGAGGCCCGTGCCTCAGCACCGTGGGAGCGATGGTTCATCGGGGTCCTAGCGTTGGCGGAGCGACGCGAGGAGGGCGCTCGACGGCGCGACGGCTCCGAAGACCCCACCCGACATCGTCACCATCTTCAGCGCAGCCTGTTCGTTGCCTTCGTCGACCGCTGCGGTGCAGTCCTCGAGTAGGAGGCACTCGAAGCCGCGGTCGTTGGCCTCGCGCATGGTCGTGTGCACGCAGACGTCGGTCGTCACACCGGTCAGGAGGAGGTGCGTGATGCCTCGCCGGCGCAACAGCGCCTCCAGGTCGGTGGCGTAGAACGACCCCTTGCCCGGCTTGTCGACGATCGGCTCGCCGTCGATCGGCGCAACATCCGGGACGATCTGCCACCCGGGTTCCCCGCGCACCAGCCGACGACCGTGTGGTCCGCTGTCTCCGATGCCCGCGCCCATGCGGCGGGAGCGCCACAGCTTCGTCGCCGGGAGATCCGAGAGATCCCGTCGGTGTCCCTCCCTGGTGTGGACGACGAGCATCCCGAGTTCACGAGCACGTTGCAGGATCGCGCGCGCTGCCGGGAGGGCACGCTGGAGTCTCTGGACGTCGTAGCCCATGCGGTCCACGTAGCCGCCGGGTGCGCAGAAGTCGTGCTGCCAGTCGATCATGAGCAGCGCGGTCGCCGCCGGCACGATGTGCCCGTCGTAGGGCCACGGGTAGGGACGGGCCGCATCCAGCGCCGGGAAGCTCTCCGCCGCCATGACGTCGGGGCGCTGCGGCTGGGCTTCGGTCGAAGACATGTCCGATCCTCCACAGGGATCGCCGGTCGGCCAGCCGCGATCGCGGCTGGCCGACCGGCAGGTTCGGTCAGGAGCAGGTGGCGACGATCGTGTCCGCAGCGGAGGACAGGGGCCCGTCATCCAGCGCCTCCGAGAACTCGGGGAGACCATCGCCCGGGTCGATGTTGCCCTCATCGACCGCCCAACTCGCCAGGTCGAACAGCGAGTGCGCGATGCTGCCATCCAGGCTCAAGCCGTACGTGTAGCCATCGAGCACGCCATCGAGGGTCGCGCCATCGAGCCCGGTGGCGTCTCCGACGGCGGTCCGTGCCTCCGGGTCGCCTCCGTCCAGGAGGGTCGAGGCACACTCGAACGCGGCCAACAGCCGCCCCAAGGCTGCCTCCTTCTCCTGCACCACGTCGGCGAGCGCGTTGTAGAAGACGAGGCTGATGTAGGGCGGGTCGCCTCGCAACGCGACGGCCTCGTCCCCGAGCTCCGCGGTGATCTGCGTGGCGTACGGCTCGAAGATCGCTGCGGCGTCCACGTCACCGCGCCGGAGGGCGGTCTGCAGCTCCGGGGGCGCCACCTGCACCAACTCGGCAGCCACGTCGGCTTGGGCGAGGAACGTCGCGGCCATGAAGTGGGCGCTCGTCCCGAACGTCGTGCCCACCGAGCGCCCGTCGAGATCCTCCATCGTCTCGATGCCGAGTGCCCCGTTCGCAACGATCCGCATGTTGCCGTGGTAGGCACCCTGGGCGAGGACGCGGACCTCGTCCGACGCGACGATGGCAGCGGACGTCGGCACGTCCGCCGCGGTCACGACGTCGACCGCTCCACCGAGCAGGGCCTCCATCGCCTCGGCTCCCGACGCGAAGTTCACGATCGCCACGTTCAGACCGACCTCGTCGAACAAGCCGAACGCCTCGGCCACGGAAACCTGGCCCCACGCAGGGTCGACGACGACTCCGAGGCTGATCGTGTCCCTGGCCACCTCCGCGGTGGGTTCGATGCCTGCATCGTCCGCCACATCCGACGCGTCCACCTCGGCGCTTGCCTCCGCCGCCTCATCGAGCGGCGTGTCCGCCGATGTGTCGTCGGATGCCGCGCAACCCGTCGCCAGCAGCAGGGTGGACACGCTCAGCAGGCACGTCGCCCGCATCTGGGATCGCCTCACGTCAACCTCCATGATCGTCGTTCGTTCTCGGCAGGCCCCACCCGTGCGCCGTCGTGGTGCGACCCTCCGTCGACGGCTTTGCTGTCACGTGCCCGCGCCGTTTCGCGGCGATTACGCCACCCGTCCTCGGCGCCAGACGATGCTCGTGGTGGCTCGTGAGCCGATCCACACGAGTCCGCCACCTGAGCTCAGGAGCTCTGGTGCAACCACCGCGCGCTCGTTCACCACAGCGCCTGGACGAGCACGGCGATCGCGCTGATGGCGGACAGGACCAGGACCGCTGGCGCCAACAGGCCGCGGTCGACGGCGGGGCGTAGGAGGGCCGATGCGACGAAGCCAACGACCACCCCGGGGATCAACGCCAGTGACCAGCGCAGCTCCGTCGCACCGAAACGTCCCACCGACGCGACGCCGATCAGCGACACGGTCACCCCGACCATGAAGATCACCGACAGCGTGCCGCGCACCACCGGCGCGGCAGCGCGGCGGTAGACGAGCGCCACGGGTGGACCGCCGATCGATGCAGCGACCTCCATCACGCCCGAGACCACACCGGCGCCGAGCAACGTCCCCCGCTGAGGCACGAGCTGCAGTCCGGCCACCGACAGGGCAACCGCGGCCAGGACCACGACCGCCAGCGTGATGCTCAGGGCCTGCTGCGTCAGCAGCGCCAGCGCCAGGGCGCCCACCGCAGCCCCAGGGACACGCCCCACGAGCACCCACGCCACGCCGGTCCCGTCCACGGCGCCGCGCTCACGGGCAGTCATCATCGTCGTCAGCGTCAGCAGCCCCACCAGCACCGGCCCCGGAACGAGCTGCGGGTCGACCAGCGCCAGCAGCGGTGCCGCCAGCAGCGAGAACCCGAACCCGAGCGCGCCCTGGATCGCGGCGGCGAGGGCAGCGATGAGGGCGACGAGCAGCAGCTCGCCGACCACCTCAGGCCCCGCTGTCAGGCGTCAGGAAGCGCCGAACGGCATCCACGAGCACGTCGCGTGCGAGCTCCATCGTCGACAGCGAGATGACCTCGTCGTACACGGGCCAACCCTCGTAACCCGGGCCGAACGTGACCGCCGGGATGCCGGCGTGACGGAACACGATCGTGTCGTTGAACGCCGGCTTGCAGTAGTGCAGCGCCGGCCGCGTCGTCACGAGCTCGTACGACGTGGTCAACGCCGCCACGAGTGGATCATCGATCGGGACGGTCTCCGTGCCGGGCACGAACGTCGGGCCGGGCACGTACTCCACCGACGCGGTCAGCCCGTCCACGCAGTGCCGCGCCGCCACCGCGGTGATCTCGTCCAGCAGGTGACCGCGGCTGACGCCCGGACCGATGCCGACCGCGGCAAGACGGGCCGTCGCCTCCAACGGCGTGAACTGCGCCATACCGGCCTCGCCCGCGTCGAGCCCGACGGGGCAGACCTCGTGGCCGTCCCGGTCAGGGTCCTCGAGGTCGGTGAGGATGCGACGGAGCGCTGACGCCGGGTTGATGCCGGTGTCCGGCCGCCAGATGTGGCTCGACCGGCCCCGCACGGTGACGTCGAGCAGCGCGTGACCCGTCTGCCGGTTCGCGATGCCGATCGTGGGCTCCGGGGTGTCCAGCATGGCGGTCGGCTCGACGGTGATGGACCCATCCGGCCGCAGGCCGAGCACGTCGGTCAGGTAGCTGGCCCCTTCGACGCCGTTGCGCTCCTCGTCGACCGTCAGGGCAACGAGCAGCGTCCCGGCCGCCGGCGGGTCGCGCAGCAGGTCACGGACCGCGAGCAGCAGCGTCGCCATGTTCGCGCGGGTGTCGGACGTGCCCCGGGCGACCAGGTCGTCGCCGTGGCGGGTCAGCTGGTAGGGGTGGGGCGTGCGTTGCCAGCGGCTGGCCGGCCCGGACGGGTAGGTGTCGAGGTGGTCGTTGAGCATCAGCTCCGGGCCAGGGCCGAACGCCATGCGCGCGAGCACGTTGGCCCGGGTGGCGTGTCGCCCCACCAGCCGCGTCTCGAAGCCCCACCGTTCCAGCAACGCGGCGAGCGGTGCGGCGGCGTGCGACTCCTCCGGGGGCCGCAGCGGGCCGTCCAGGCTGTTCTCGCACCACGGCTGCCCGAGCCCGACGAGCCACCGGGTGAACGCCTCGACCCCGTCCGCCAGGGCGTGCTCGCCGGCGTCGGCGGCGGCCGCGAGCTCATCCATCGTGAGCGGCACCTCCCCGACCGGGCGGTCGTCGTCGTAGACGACCCGTGTGGCGGCGTCCATGGCAGGGGTGGTCGGCGCGGGCATGGCGTGTTCCTCCGTCGGTCGGTCGTCGAGGTGGCGGGCAGCGCGGGGCGGGGCGAGAGCGGTCATCGAGGTTGCGGGTGGACGACGTGGGTGGATGGGGACGCCAGCCGAAACGGGGCATCAGCCGGTCGGGCCGTCAGGTGGGCACGGCGACGAGCGGCACACCCATCACGTCGTCGCTCGCGGTGCGGATGGCAGCGGCGACGTCCGTGCGATGAGCCAGCGCGAGGCCGGCCACGGCACGGGCACGGTGCGGTGTCAGGCCCGGCGCGAACGTCACGCCGGCGGCCGTCAGCTCGGCGGAACCGCCGGGGTAGCCGTAGACGGGGCAGGTGAACGCGTCCGGTGCCCGGCTGGTGACGATCACGACCGCGTCTCCAGCCGCTGCGGCATCGACGGCGACGCGCGCCATGCCGGGCGGCAGGTTCCCAGCGCCGTTGGCGGCCACGACCACGGCGCCCGGCGCCACCGCGATCGCCGACGCCAACAGCAGACCATCGTCGCCGAGGGCCGCCGTGACCACCGGGACCGCAGGTGGCACGCCGCCGGGCAGACCCAGACCGCGGGTCGGCGCCGGGGTGCGCCACACCGATGGCCCGAGCGGTCCAACCCCGCCGACCGGACCGCGGCCCGGTGCGGCGAAGGCGGCGCGCAGCGCGCCGGACACCTTGAGCGACTCCCGCCCGAGCAGCACGTCGCCCCCGAACACCACGACCGGTTCACTCCACGGCAACGCGGCGACCGTCGCGGCCGCGTCGATCAGGTTCGCGGCGCCGTCGCTGTCGGGGCGGCCACCGGGGATCATCGAGCCGGTGACGGCCACCGGTTGGGGCCACGGGCCGGCCCACGCCAGCCACGCCGCTACCTCCTCGATCGCGTCCGTTCCGACGGTGACGACGGCCGGACGCGCGAGCTCGACGAGGTGGTGACCGAGGTCACACAGATGCTGGCCGTCGACCTCGGACCCGCCGACCAGCGCGACGTCCACCGCGACCGTGTAACGGTCGTCCGTGGCGGCGAGCTGGGCGGCTCGGCGGCGGGGGACGGCCGCGCCGTCCTCCTGGACCATCGAGATGGTGCCCCCGAGCGCCAGCAACGCGATCCCGGTCATCCCGTCTGCTCCATCGGGCCCCGGTCCAGGTGTTGGAGGTAGTCGGGGATGTCGGTGTCGGCGTCCAGGTTCCCGAGCCCGATGGCCCACTCGGCGCGAGCTCGCAGCGCGTCCGCCAGCTCGTCGGTCAACTGCGGCTCGTAGATGTACTCACCGACCACTGCCGTCAGCACCTCGCCCTCGAGGCCGGTCACCTCGCCGATGGCAGCCATGGCGTCGGGGTCCTCGTTCTCGAGCAGGTCACTGGCCAACCGCAGCGCCTCGATGAAGCCGGCGATCTCCGCCGCGCGCTCCTCGACGGTGTCGGCCAGGGAGATGTAGAGGCTGTGCTGCACGTAGGGCGGGTCGCCCGCGATCTCGACCGCGTCGTCGCCGAGGTTCAGCGCGACGCGCGTCGCGTGGGGCTGGAAGACGGCCGCGACCTCGATGTCGCCGCGTTCCATCGCGGTCGCCATCTCCGGGGGCGAGACCTGGACGAGCTCGGCCTCGACGCCGGCCTGGTCGAGGAACATCGTCGCGAAGTAGTGGGCGCTGGAACCGAGCGGGGTGCCGATGCGGCGACCCGCCAGGTCTTCCAGCGTCTCGATGCCGTGGGCCGCATCGGTGATGAAGCGGCTCTCTGGGTGACGGGAGCCGTCCGCGATGACGCGGATGTCCGGGTTGCTGATGATGGCCGCCGAGGTGGGCGTCTCACCGCCGGTCGCGACGTCGATCGCGCCGCCGTTCAGCGCCTCCAGCGCTTCGGCGCCGGTCGGGAAGTTCACCACCTCGACGTTCACGCCTGCCGCCTCGAACAGGCCGAGCGACTCCGCGACGGGGACCTGAGCCCAGGACGGATCGACGACGAACCCGACCAGCAGTGGCTCCCCCTGGGCGGCGGCCGCTTCGGTGTCGCCGCCGATGTCCGCGTCGACGTTGGCGTCGGCCGGGGCGGCGTCGTCACCGCATGCGACGAGCAGCAGGGCGGCGATCGTCAGCGGGATGGCAGCGGCCAGGTGGCGTCGGTGCCGTCGGCCACCGCGGGTGGCGGTGCGGTTCCGGGGCATGCGCATGAGGACCTCCTCGAGGTCAGGTCGGGCGATGGGCGTGCGGGTGGGGGGTGGCGCTGGGACGCCGGGCTCAGCTGGTAGGGACCGGGGATCCCAGCCCCAGCAGGTCGTGCAGGTGGCGACGCAGGGACGCGTAGCCCGGCAGCTCGGCGAGGCCGCCAGCCGGTCGCGGATGCGGCAGCGGGTTCTCCAGGTGTTCGAGAAGCTCACCGCCTGGGCCGAGCACCGCGATGCGGCTGGAGATGCGCAGGGCCTCGTCCACGTCGTGTGTGATGAACAGGATGGTGGCGTGGAGTTCCCGCCAGAGGTTGAGGACCAGGTCCTGCATCGCGAGCCGGGTCATGGCATCGAGTGCGCCGAACGGCTCGTCCATCAGCATGACCCGTGGCTCGGTGGCGAGCATCCGGGCGATGCCGACCCGCTGGCGCATGCCGCCGGAGAGCTGGTGGGGCAGCTTCGTCGCGACCTCGTCGGGGTCGAGCCCCACGAGGGTCAGCAGCTCGCGGGCTCGCAGCAGCCGCCGGTCGCGTCCCACGCCCATCGCCTTCAGGCCGAAGGCGACGTTGCGTGAGATCGACATCCACGGGTAGAGCACGTCGTGCTGGAACACCACGCCGCGGTCACGCCCAGGTCCGGTGACGACCTGGTCGTCGACCCTCACGACACCCGACTCCGGGGAGGTGAACCCGGCGACCGTGTTCAGCAGGGTCGACTTCCCGCAGCCGGAGCGGCCGAGCACCGCCAGGAACTCACCCCGCGGCACGTGCAGTGTGAGCTGGTCGAGAACGGCGGCCTCGCCCGGGTCGTAGCGGACCGTCAGGGTGTCGACGTACAGGTCGGTGCTCATCCTCGCTCCTTCGCCCAGCTGGTCAGCGGGGTGGTCAGACGGTGGAAGACTTGGTCGACGACGGCCCCGAGCAGCCCGAGGAACACCAGGCAGACGAACAGGCGGTCGGCCCGGCTGAACAGCCGCGCCTGGTCGAGGCGGAAGCCGAGCCCCGAGGTGGCGCCGGTCATCTCCGCAGCGACGATCAGGATGAACGACGTCGCGATCCCCACCCGAAGCCCCGCGACGATCATCGGGAGCGCCGCTGGCATCACCACCTCGAAGAGCGTCTGGCGGCGGGAAGCGTTCATGCAGGCGGCGACCTGGAGGTAGTCCCGTCGGGTGCTGGCGATGCCGGTGTGCGCGGTGATCCAGACCGGGAAGAAGACCCCCAGGGAGACCAGGAACAGCTTCGACTGTTCGCCGATGCCGAACCACAGGATCGCCAGTGGCACCAGCGCGATCGCCGGGATGGGGCGGACCGCCTGGAGCGTGCCCTCCAGCATCACATTGGCGATGCGTGATCGGGCCGTCAGCGCCCCGAAGGCGACCGCCAGCGACGAACCCACCAGGAAGCCGCTCAGCGCCCGCCGCCCGCTCGCGTACAGGTCGGTCCACAGCAGCCCGCTCTCCGCGAGCCCCACACCGGCGGACCAGACCTGGGCCGGGGACGGCAGCACCTGCGGGCTGAAGATGCCGCTGGCGACGACCGCGGACCACACCAGCAGCGCCATGGCGATGGACACGAGCGGAGCCAGACCGCCCGCCATCCGGTTCGTGCCGATGCGCATCGCGCGGCCGAACCCCGACTCCGTTGACGCAGCACGCCAGCCGGCATCGGTGGGGTTGCCGCGCCGTCGGAGCGGGCGGGGGGCGATGTCGGTCATGCAGTCACTCCTTGCCACGGAAGGTCTGGCCGGACAGGACGATGCGGTCGTGGCGGTAGCGGACGAACTCCATGGCGGCCGGGACGGCGTCGGCCCGGAGCACGAGCCGGCTGCTCGCGAGGAGCGGTGTGCCGACCGGGATGGCCAGCAGGGCGGCAGCGTCCGGGTCCGCGGGCAACGCCTCGATCGACGTGGAAGCGGCCACCAGGTCCACGCCCAGGTCGCGTTCCATCAGGTGGAACAGGTCGGTGCCGGCGAGGTCGGTGTCGAGCAGCCGGGCACCGAGGTCGTGCGGCACGAACGTCGTGTCGAGCGACAGCGGGCGCCCTTCGACCATGCGGCGACGCTCGATGAGCACCACCGCCTCGCCCGGGGCGCGTTCGAGCTTGCGTGCCACGGTGGGGTTGGCGCGCACGACGCGGGCCGCGAGCACCTCGTTGGTGATGGCGCCGTCACCCGACTTCACGTACTCCGACAGGGCGAGCAGCCGGTCCGTCCCGGCGGTCGCCTTCTGACCGACGACGGTCGTGCCCGTCCTCGGGCGACGGTCGACCAGCCCTTCGCTGCGCATGAGGCCGAGCGCCTCCCGAACGGCGTTGCGGGTTGCCTCGTAACGGTCCGCGAGGTCCGCCTCCGACGGCAGGACCGCGCCGCTGTCGAGGCACTCGAGGACCTCGAGTCGCAGCGCATCCCGCAGGCGGCGGGCCTGCGTCGAGCGGGTCTCGCGGACCTGCTCGTCGGTGCGGGAGGGGGTGGGCATGGGGCGAACCATCCGCCCGGGGGATGTCGCCTTGCTTGCTGTCCCGTTTCTCGCTGATTACGCCACCACCGAGGGCCGTGGACGACTCCGCGTCGCCCGTGCGGGCCTGATCCTGGGGAGTCCGCCACCGATCCATGCAGCACAGGGCACGTCGTGGGGGACCCACCTGCGCCGCTGCCTCAGCCGGCGACGCGTGGACGGTCGATCGGTCGCGAACCGCTCCGCGAGGTCGTCCACCTCGAGGTCGCCCGTGGACACCGCCATCACCAACTGGAGGGCCGCCTCGTCGTCGAGATCGACGGTGTAGCCGTTGATGTCGAGGAAGACCACGGCGGCCAGCCACGCCAAGGGCTCGTTCCCATCGACCAACGCGTGGTAGCGGGCGAGCGAGTGCAGCAACGCAGCCGCCTTCGCTTCGAGGCTCGGGTACGCGTCAGCACCGAACACCGATGAGCCCGGTCGGGAACACGCGGCGTCGAGCAGCCCGACGTCACGCACAGGCCCGGCACCCAGCGCACGGGTCAGAGCGAGCAGGTCCTCGAGGTCGAGGTACTCGATGTCCGCGGGGGCTCGAGTCACACCGAGCCGAGCCGATCGAGCACGTCACCCCGCCGATCGATGGGTCGGTCGGCGCTCGCGTCGACACGCGCCCGGTGACCGGCGCGGGGACGGAGGATCTCGAGGTCAGCCCGTGGTGAGGAGCGGTACGAGGTCAGCTGGGTCGTCGACGATGGCATCGGCTCTGGCGGCCTCGAGCTCGGCGCGGTCACCGATGCCCCACGTGACACCGACCGTCGCGGTGCCGCACGCGCGGCCAGCGCCGATGTCGTGGTAGCGATCGCCGCACATCCAAGCGTCCGCGCGTTGCATCGGATCCGAGCCGACACCGGCCCAGGCGAGCGCTCGTTCGAGCGCCTCCGCCTTCGGTTCCTCGAGTGCGTCGAGTGGTGGCGCGAAGACCCCACCGAACCACCGGTCGAGCCCGACGCTCACCAGGATCGGCTGCGCGAACTCCGCAGGTTTGGAGGTGACGACGGCCAGCTGCACCTCCCCCGCCAACCGTTCGAGCACCCGCCCGACCCCGGGGACCACGAGGGTCCGCTCGAGTGAGACCTCGCCGTACACCTTCCGGTAGGCGGCGACGCAGTCGTGTGCGCCCGACGGGTCGCGGCCGTCCTCGAGCAACAACTCAACGAAGGTGCTCAGCAGCGGGGGTCCGATGTACCGGTGAAGCGCATCCTCAGCACGGCGTGGAAGACCCGCGGACGTGAGCGCGTGGTTGATGCAGTGAGCGATCGCCGCGCGGGAGTCGACGAGGCAGCCGTCCAGGTCGAAGAAGACCGTCCTCACGTCCTCACCCACGGTGTCTCCTGCCGCGTCACAGGGTGTGCACCCTAGGACTGCCTGACATCCGCGTCCGAGGCTCCGGCGGCCGGCACCGCTGGTGTTCACCAGTCGTCGTCGAAGCCATCCTCGATGCCGAACCCCTCGTCGAACCCGTCCTCGGTGTCGTCCGTGTCGTCGTGCGGGTCGTCCTGGGGCCCGTCCCAGGGCGAGGAGTCGTCATCGTCGAGCACGCGGTCGCTGGGTCCAGGCTGCACGGGCACGCGGCTCTCGGCTGGACGGAACGGCGCGAGGTAGTGGCCGATGACGAGCCCATCGACGAAGGCAGCGTCACCGATGTGCCGCTCTCGAGGTGTGCGCTCCACCGGGAAGGCGGCGTCGAGGGGACCCGCTGCCGTCCAGGCCTCACCCCGCTGCCCGTCAGGCGCCGCCCCCGAGGCCGGCGCGGCTGCTCGCCGTGACGGCCTGGCCCGGGACACCACACCGAGGACGACCGAGAGGACGACCACCGCGACCACGAACTCGATCCACACGATGACCCCCTCCGCCACCCGCGCCGGAACCTCCGGCACCACGAGCATCGTCCCTCACGGGTGCGACACCGCCTCGGCCTGGCCGGCAGCCACCACGACCGACAGGTCACTCTTCTTGGCCGCGTACATCGCCTCGTCCGCGCGACGGAGCAGGACGTCGAGTGAGTCGCCATGGTCCGGCAGCACCGCGACCCCGCAGCTCGCGCCGATGACGATCCCGGCCCCGTCGACGTCGTACGGCTGCCGCAAGCTCGTGACGGTGCGGTCGAGGATCTCCAACACCTCGTCCGCTGCCTCGACCTCCAGGAGCACGACGAACTCGTCACCACCGAGCCGTGTGACCAGGTCCCGGCTACGGACACCGGCGATGAGTCGCCCTGACACGTGCCTGAGCACCTCGTCCCCGACCGCGTGACCCTGGGTGTCGTTGACCTGCTTGAAGCCGTCCAGATCGAGGATGCAGATGGCCACGGTCCGCCGAGCGGCCCGAAGGGCATCGAACCTCTCCGCGAGCAGGAGGCGGTTGCCGAGCCCCGTCAGGGGGTCGCGCGTAGCGCGATGCTCGCTGTCGAAGGACATCGAGGCGGTCTGCTGCAGCAGTGACAGCGGCAGCAGGAGCAGGGGCAGGAACCCCCAGTGATGTTCCAGCAGGACGACGATCACCGGTGCGAGGGCGAGCACGGCAGCGGTCGTCCACGCGTAGTGGATCGCATCCTCGGTGATGGCCCCCCAGACCGGGCGTCCCTCCAGCAAGCCGACCGCCGCGCTCACCAGCACGATGTTCACGCCGTGGTAGACGACGATGGCGAGCAGGACCGTGAGCA